>NZ_CAKMAB010000034.1:0-66788 GCF_924513355.1 Paenibacillus pseudetheri | reverse complement strand
AAGGAAGATACATATGAAATATACGGTGAATAATTAAGCAAATGTGAAAAACGACCAAGATATTATTCCTTCATTTATAATGATACTATTTGGTTGGTTCGTGACGATTTTTCATTTTAAGTTCAGATCAGAGACCTGAATAGTTACGATTTTTTATAAAAATCATACACACATTGTAATAATCAGACCTCTTGAATTTTTACTAGAAAAGGCTCTCGAATCAAATTGTATCTATATTTTAACAAATACGTTTTATTTTCTTGAATCAAAGGCCATACGATTTTTGGTACTTTAATATCTTTTGTCATTCCACCTTCAAATTTTACTTCTATATAATTCTTATTATGCTCTATCATTTTCTTATCGATAGTAACAATCGACACATTACTTGATGTTATAAAAAAATAATAAATAATAAATATAATTAATAATAAGAAGAATCCCTGAACACTTCTCTTCTTTTTAATCATACCTATGTTTTTCATGGTTTAATACACCCCCTTATTCAGTCTAATACTTTTCTTAAATACTGACGATATTGAAACTCAAAAGCCACGCTATTTCAACAACTCTAGTCTAATACTTTTTTCTTCAAAGTGTATAATCTTAGGAAGTATATAAAGCAACTGACTACATATTTATATGAGCATTTGCATAATTCACATTTTGATTCAAGGCATGAATAGGTCACAGCGTAATCTCAGTATTGTAAGAGAGGAGCGATACATGGACATTCGGTCAGAATTTCGATGAATCTGGAACTTTAAAGCGATGTTTTAGACTCGTTGCTTTGTAATGGCAAGTGCAGAACTAGTAACACAATCGCATTTAAATATTGGTGGGTTGTCACTTTTTTGAATTCTCTATATTGTAAAGTTCTTTCCGTTCTACACCTTCCGATGTGGAAATGCAAAGCACCAGAGATCCATTTATGAAGGTTGATTTGTCCCTCCCCCTCCTTCGATTGGACACTAACCAGATGATGCGTGCCTTTGAGTCGCCAAAAAACAAAAAAAGCCGCACCAAGCGCGGCTTCTATTTGATAAAGCACTTGCCTTTTCAGTTGGAAATCATATTAGAAAACGATTTACATCATATTTAATATCGTTGTAAACATAGCTTTCTGCAACTTCATTGTTTTTTTAAACCAATACTGATCTACAATGCATTGGGTAACTGCTCCAACTATTAATGCAACAAAGCTCGCACTACTCCTGCTCCCGCCCGCAAATGCCATAGAAGAAGAGATGGATGGCTTCCTCCAGGAAAGCATCTATATCTTCTTGTTTGCTGGCTTCATCTAACATCTCCCCCGAACTTCGCATGTACATTCCCATAAATGAAAGAATCCCTTTGGTCGACACTTTACTCGAGATTTCCCCTCGCGCTTTTCCATCCTCCACCATCTTGACCATCAATGGTAAAACGTCGTTCGTGTACCGTTCCTCAAGATAATGAAACATTTCTTTGTCCTCAATCATAAGCTCTTTTACAGTCGCGGGAGGTAATGAACTGTAGGTTTCTCTCTCCATCGTCATAATGTATTCAATAATCTCTTTTAGAGAATGCCCTCCAAGAATGTAATCTTCAAATTCACGAATGGCCTTCTCTATAAAGTCCTTAAAGGATTCACTAAGCAGTGCCTCCTTACTGCCAAAATAATTATAAATCGTTACCTGTGAGACCCCTGCTTCTTTCGCGATGTCTGCGATCCGGAGACGTTTGGGTTCCCAGCTCTTGAGCATCTCCATAGTAGTCTTCATAATTTTAAGTTTTTTTTGTGCTGCTCTTTTCTCAAATCCGTTCATGCTATCCACCCTTAACTTCATTATATAGAGCGCTTATTTAAATTAATGAAATATTCAGGATTAATTATTTCATAATTACATTGACTTCGTTATTCACTAGGAATAATATAACATATGAAATATCTAATTAATAATAGTTCATTATTTTGCAGTGGGGGGTGGCGGCATGCTTGTAGTTGAAGGCTTAACCAAACGTTTTTCGAATGGCAAAGGAATCGAAGATGTTACGTTTACCGTTAATAAAGGTGAGGTATTTGGGTTTCTGGGGCCTAATGGCGCGGGTAAATCTACGACCATAAGACATATCATGGGATTTATGATGCCGGATCAAGGTAATGCGAGCATCCATGGACTTGATGTATGGAAAGCACAAGGCACAGTCCAAAAGCATATCGGCTATCTACCTGGTGAAATCAACTTTTTTGACGGGATGACGGGCCTTTCCTTCCTTAAGTTCATGTCTGGTATGCAAGGGATGAAGAACACTACTAAACGCGACCACCTGATTGAAAGACTGCAATTTGACGCCGCAACTCCGATCCGCAAAATGTCAAAAGGAATGAAGCAAAAAGTCGGTATTGTCGCAGCCTTTATGCACAATCCTGAAGTTATTATTCTGGATGAACCCACCTCGGGACTTGACCCGCTTATGCAAAAGGTATTTATAGATCTCGTATTGGAGGAGAAAGCAGCCGGAACCACATTTTTAATGTCCTCTCACAGCTTTCAAGAAATTGAGCGTACCTGTGACCGAGCTGCTATCATTAAAGACGGACATATCATCACTGTGAAAAATATCCACGAATTGCAATCGATGCAGCGGAAGCTGTTTGAGGTTGTTTTCGCGAATCGCGAAGATGCAGAACAATTCGCCGCCTCCGGCCTACAAGTGGAAGCTCATGAAGGGAATATGATCCGCATTGCCGTTCAAGGCAATTACGATCGATTCATTCAGGAGACCGGGAAATATAATATCCGCAGTATGGATGTGTTCACGCAGAATCTAGAGGACATTTTCATGGACTATTATGACCGTGAGGGGGACGCGCAATGAATCTTCCACTTTATAAAGAAATGATGAGGGTGAACCTCAAAGGCATTATGAATTATGCCTTCGGTTCTGCCTTCTATATTCTGTTTATGATCTGGCTATATCCAGGGATCGCCGGGAGCACCCAAGCCATTGATGACCTCATTAAAGCTATGCCGGAAGGTGTAGGTAAAGCTTTTGGGTTAAATAGCGGATTTACCAGCGCTGAAGCTTTTATCTCAGGAGAATATTACGGACTTATCCTGGTACTGATTCTATCCATTGTGTGCGTACAAATGTCGACGCAGCTCATGGCTCGACTTGTGGATCGTGGCTCTATGGCTTATCTTCTGATAGCACCAACTACACGGAGAAAAGTAGCTACTACGCAGGCGCTTGTACTTACGACAGCTTTGTTCCTGATTATGGGTGTAACCACACTAGCAGGGTTATTAGGCAAGGTATGGTTCCTCGGCAGTGAATTTGAATTTAACAGTGGCCGATTTATTCAATTGAATACCGTAGCCTTTTTATTGTTTTTTGCCGTTGGGGGGCTTACTTTTCTTATATCCTCGGTATGTAATGATGAGAAAAAAGCACTTGGGGTTTCCGGTGCCATTACCTTCGGATTCTTCACACTGGATCTGCTCGGAAAAATAAGCGATAAGCTGGAGGGGTTACGTTACCTGACCTTGTTCTCCTTCTATCAGCCTGGCAAAATCGTTCAAGGAAACGTGGAAATCGTTCAGGTTTCTAGTTGGTTACTGTTGATCGGTGTTCTCGCTTTTGCCATAGGGATCGAACTGTTCAGACGACGGGATCTTCCATTATAAGATTAAGGGACGCTTCAATAGCATGTGGCTACTGGACCGTCCCTCTTTAATATAGAAGAATATAATAAGCTTCTTCACACTAGAGAAGCATTATTTTAATATATAAGGATTTAGACGCCGAAGGCGTTTATGCTTGTGCTTTCGTATCCGGCCTAGGGACACCAAAGTTTGGCGTTCCATCTTCATTCCACTGGATCACTTGCACACGCGCGTGCGAGATCTTTCAGAGAACGGAGATCATACCGATAAGGGTACAATTACCGGCAATCGGATTAACAATACTGGCGGGAACTTCACCTATGAGACAGGTGAAGTTGGTCTTGCAGCTAAATTCGGCGGTAACTCCGGTATTCGGTCTGCCAAATGGTTAGATTGAAGGCAACACCTAAAACACTGCTTTGGTCTGGCGAGGCATGGTATGATGCTGTTTCCGCTATGAAGATTCCAGAGAATAAATGGACGTATGTAGCGTTTACGGTCAACAACGGTACCGTGAAGATATACCTCGACGGAGTTGAGCAATTCTCCGGTGATGGCTTCCCGAATGTGTTTAAGAACAAGAATGATGTATTCGCTCTTGGCGTAAACTATTGGGACGTACCTTATAAGGGAATGATTGATGAACTGAAGATTTACAGCAGAGCACTCCAATCAGACGAAATACTGACCGAATATAACTCGAATGTAAATTAAGAGATTCTTCATTTGAAAAGAGGGCGGAGCCTCAGGCTCCGTTCTTTTTTTCTTAAATCACGCGATCAATGTGAAAGAGCCCCAGAAAATTTCTCACCTTCGTATTGTAATACAAGCATTTAAATAATATAATCATTAACTATACGTCTTGAACTAAATTGGAGGCCATCTATGAAACTTGACCTGTCGGAAGAATCCCTTCCCGTCTACGAAGCTTTAGCCAGTTCAGTTCGTCTGCACCTGCTGCGCTTGCTTGCCGAGAATCCAATGAATGTCAAGGAATTGGCCGCGTCGGTAAATTTGAGCAGCGCCATTATGACAATGCATGTGCGTAAGCTGGAAGCTGCAGGACTTATACAGACACATATGGCGCCTGGACGAAGTGGTCTGCAAAAGATCTGTACGCTGGCTGCTGAAAGTGCCGAAATCACTTTTCCAGGCAGACAAATCAATGAGCGCAAAAGCTACCGCAAGGAGATTCCTGTTGGACATTATTCCGACTTCATGATCGAGCCTACCTGCGGTCTTGCCACTACAGAGCAAGTGATTGGCAGCTTTGATGATCCCCGTTATTTCTGGGATCTCGAGCGTATGAATGCTGGCATTCTCTGGTTCGGCAAAGGATATATCGAATATAAAATCCCAAACTTTCTTCTCTCCAGCCAACAGCCCGAGGAGCTAATCATTACGATGGAGATTGCCTCCGAAGCGCCTTCCATTAATAATAATTGGCCCTCCGACATCACTTTCACACTGAACGGAGTGCAGCTTGGGTTCTGGACAAGTCCGGGTGACTACGGAGATAGACGTGGTAAATACACGCCAGCTTGGTGGCCAGCACTCACGAATCAATACGGCCTTCTTAAGCAGCTGCGCATTACATCTAAAGGCACGTTTATGGACGGCCTAAAACTGTCCGACGTTATGCTGGATCAAGTGAACATTCGCAACAAGCAATGGACTTTCAAGCTTTCCGTCGATGAAGAGGCCGAGCATATTGGCGGCATTACTCTTTTTGGCAAAGGCTTTGGCAACTATAATGATGATCTAATCGTTGAGCTGTTCTACACAGATACTTAAGAAGAAACGACGTTGTCGTCTTTTAAAGACGATACCCGTTTCTTGAAAAATATAAGATCTAAACTATAGCGTGAAACTTATACTTTCTTATATTTCATGAATAAAGCCGCATTCATCTCCCATTGGAGAGTCGAATGCGGCTCTTATTTTACCTTATTTCATGTTAAATGAAGGGTCCCCATAATCCGCCACCAGGCAGTGGACAGCCACGTTCCTTAAGCTTAGCTACAACGGGAATAATGCAGCCACAAGCGACGCAAGTCACACCCTCATGCAGCTTAGGACAAGTCCCGCAAAGAGAAATCCGCTCAGCATAAACTTCATCTGTAACACAAAGCTCTGTCTTAAACATGGATGATGACAGGATACGCTCTATCTGTGCTTCGGTAACCTTATAATCGTCGCGACACCCCTTGCATGCAGATGTTGTTGACATGATAACACCACCTTATGCCTTCGGCGTAATCTCTAGCACAGTGACTGACATTGGAGCCAGCTCTACATTAAGAAGATCACCTTCAAGTATAAAGGCTGTAAAAGCTTGCGGTACGACAGCATCTGGCTGACTAAATGTATTATGAGCATCTATCTTGTTACCTGTGAGCGTAGTGCCTCTCACTTCAACCTTCTGCCCGGAAAGACCACGTAGCTCGAGGGGTACAGTAGCTGATGCAGCGTGATTCAAGTTGCACAGACTGACATGAATGATCCCAGCGTCTGTTACGGAAGCTGAAGCAGATACTTCAGGAACCTCGCGGCCCTCAAAGCTGTAAGTCCCACTATCGATTGTTAAATCCAATAACTCAGCATCCTGATGGACTTTAAACATATTGAATACATGATAGGTAGGCGTTAGCAGCATTTTTACTCCTTCGGTTAAAATCACCGCTTGAAGCACGTTAATGGTCTGCGCAATATTTGCCATCCGTACCCGATCACTGTGTTTATGGAAAATATTCAGGGTTACACCAGCTACAAGGGCATCCCGAATCGTATTCTGTTGATACAGGAATCCAGGGTTCGTACCTGGCTCAACATCATACCAAGTTCCCCATTCGTCTACGACAAGGCCTACTCTTTTATCTGGGTCATATTTATCCATAATAACGCCATGTTTAGTAATCAGCTCATCCATGCGAAGGGCCTTCTCTAAAGTGCTAAACCATTCACCAGTTTCAAAGCCAGTTGCTGCCCCTTTATTCTCCCACGCTGGACCAGGAATCGTATAATAATGAAGGGTGATCGAGTCCATAAAGCGTGTAGCTTCACGCATCAGAACTTCCATCCAGTGATAATCATCCACGTTAGGACCACAAGCGATCCGGTGAATACGATTGTCCCCGTAATTACGTACATACGTCTGATATTGGCGATAAAGATCTGCATAATATTCTGGACGCATATTCCCGCCGCAGCCCCAGTTCTCATTACCAACGCCAAAATAAGTGACAGCCCAAGGCTCTTGATGACCGTTCTGCTGGCGAAGCTCAGACATCGGTGAGATACCGCCAAAGGTTAAATACTCCACCCATTCGGACATCTCTTGAACCGTACCACTACCCACATTACCATTGATATAAGGTTCACATTCCAGCATTTCACATAATTCCATAAATTCATGTGTACCAAAATGGTTATTCTCAACCGTGCCGCCCCAATGCGTATTGATCATACGTTTGCGAGCTTCACGATCACCAATACCATCTTTCCAATGATATTCATCTGCAAAACATCCACCCGGCCAGCGAAGTACTGGAATTTGTATTTCCTTAAGCGCTTTCACAACATCATTACGAATACCGTTAGTGTTAGGAATCGGTGAATCTTCTCCGACCCAAATGCCTTCATAAATACAACGTCCTAGATGCTCAGATAAGTGTCCATAAATATTTTTGTTTATCGTACCTTTGCGAATGTCTGTGTTAAGGATTGCGCGCTCTGCCATGAATAAATTCCGCCCTTTAACATTTATATTTTTATTAACTAATTAATAATTATACAAACATTATAGAGCGGTCCTTAACGATCCGTCAATCTCCAATATGAATGAATCTATTCTTTATCAATCGGTTTGTTTATCCCATCTTCATAATAATCAAAAATGAGCTGCCGCTGCGTTCCTCTTACCCCGTAAAATACGTCGGAGATCCGTTTCCCCTTCCGTCTTAATTCGTTCTCCAGCCATTCCTTGGTCAGTCCATTATTCTCAAGATTCTCTTCAATGAGGACGCCATCCATAATTAACTCAACGGGAAAGCTCTGAGGGACCGAAAGAAGCTTCAAATCATTTCGAGTAACATATTGATACTCTTGTTTCTTTAAGACGGATACCATTCCGTTATCTTCTAATACGGCATACTCAACTACCTCTAGATTAAAAATTTCTTTTTCTCTTAGTGCCTGAACCAAGGAGTCCAGCGAATACCTTACTTTTTTCATATTGCCTTCAACAATTTTCCCATTTTCGATAAGTACTGTGGGTGACCCTGAGATCCAGCTTCTCATTCTACGACTCTTTATAGCGATGACAGACAGTAGAAAAGATGTAGCTGTGATAACAATAAGCGCCACGATCATATATGACGATTTCAGATCTTTATTAAAAGCCAAGTTTGCCGCAAGCGATCCCAATATAATACCTGTAACGAAATCATGAAACGTCAAATTAGAAATCGTTTGTTTACCCAATATCTTAGCTATCACTAGCAGCATGATCATAGCGACCACAGTACGAAGCACAATATCCATATGAGCCTGCATCTCTAATGCTCCTTTCTATTCAATCCCCTATTATTCACAAACCAAGGTGAAATGAAACGTCATTACAATTGGTTTATTTTTAAGAGGTCATCCGGAGACTTCTATAAACGTCAAAAGGGCTCTGGAATGGTTCTGATGAACCGTCCCAAAGCCCTAGCTACGAAAGCTTATTGTTCAGTCTTAATTGCAAGCAGATTGTGCAGAATCATTGCGCTTTCAGCTCGAGTTGCTGAGCCTCCCGGATCGAATTGCCGGTCACTCCGGCCCTGAACGAATCCAAGGACTTGGGCGGCAATTATCGATTCACGGGCCCATGTGGCAGCCGCGCTCAGGTCGTCAAATTGAATCATCGGCTTTAGGTCAGCCTTTTTCCCACTGACATACGCATAAGCGCGCATCACCATGACCGCCATTTCTTGACGAGAAATATGGGCTTCCGGAGCAAAGTAGGTTTCACTTACCCCGTGAACTATCCCTGCTTCTACAGCCTGCGCCACTTCCTTCGCATACCACTGATCCGCAGATACATCCGCAAATACTGTAGATGATTTCCCTTCAAGGTCTAGCAGGCGGGTAAGCATAACCGTAAATTCTGCACGGGTCACTGACCGGTTCGGCTCGAAATTCCGAAGTCCGACACCTTGAATCAGATGTTTGGCCGACAGCTCACGAACAACTGCCGACGCCCAATGTCCCGAAGGAACATCGTCATACGATTTGATGTATTCCAACACGGCATATGCGCCGAAGTGTTCGGTGCGCAGAGCCACCTTGCCCTTCAGCCAGGAACCGCCCGCATACTCTATATTTCCGGAATCCGGCAAATAATAGCCGCCGAGCAAATTCCTTTTGGCCTCAGGGTATGCGTTAAGCTCTAATGTAACGGGCTCAACAAATTGGTGAAGTATGCTTCTTGTACCGTCACCAGCAACAATATACAGGTTAAAGAGAAGGAACTCCCCTGCCTGGTTTATCGCTGCACCAGATTTTTCCTCTGCGCTAGCTAGTATTCTCTGCGCCGCTTCCCCATTCACTTCGGAAGCCTCCAGAAAGATCTGGCTGCCGGCCAATTGCTCCGCAGGAATCAAAGCCCGCAATTGTTGAAGCACCGCTGCTGGAAGGGTCACATTAAAGTTAGAAGCCTCTACCCGAAGCGGCTTCTGTTTGAGCATGTCTGCTGCCATCCCCGGCAATACTAGCATTCTCAATTTACCCTCGTAGACAATGGCTGCCGAAAGATCGTTCAACGAAGCTGCGTTTAGTTGCAGCCGCCCCGCCGTTTCTTCCGGTACAGAAGGCACTTGTGGTTGCGGGCTCGGAACAGTTAAAGTATTGTCTTCCGCTTGTAGAATCTGAAGCGTCAGACTGCTCTGCCGTCCTCCGTAACTTGCAGTAATCACAGTCATGCCCGGATCGAGTGCTTGCAGCTGCCCCGTTGCCGTTACTGTGGCTACCTTCCTGTTACTACTCTCGTAGATCACACCCTCGGTTACCGTAAGGCGGCTATCATCACTATATACCGCCGTTGTGACCACCTTACCGCTCTGCCCTATTTCCAAGGATGTCGGACCGCTTAACGAAATAGAGACAAGCTCCGGCAGTTGTTCATACACCTTTAATGAATAGGAAGCGGTCATGTTGTCATATACGGATGAAATAACCGAAACGCCCGGGCCTTTAGCTTCAATATGGCCATCCTTGCCTATACTTGCGACGTTAGGATCGCTGCTCTCATAGATTATACCTTCGGTTACTATATAACGGCTGCCATCGCTGTACACTACCGAAGTAACCGCCGTTCCGGTCTCCCCGACACTCAGGATTTCCGGGCCGCTGATTGCCGTTGAGACTCTTTCTGTAGGCTCCATGACCGTCACCTGAAGCTGTCGGAACGGCTCTACATTTCCAGCCTTATCCACCGAACGATAATCGATCCCGAAGGTTCCGGGGTTCTCGATATATACGCTCTGAGTAACCGTATTCCATGGACCGCCGTTGAGCCGGTATTCCGTCCGCTTGACTCCCCAGCCGACAGCTCCCCGATTGGATAGGTCGGTCGCATCGAAGATGATATTCACTTTGCCCTTATATACGCCCCCTTCTCCTGTTGCTCCAAGTATGGTGGCTTTTGTGACCGGAGGTGTTGTATCCTTCGGCAAAATCTCCAGATATGCGGCGTATTTGCCATTCTCATTCTTGCGGCTTCTTATATCAGTAGCAAGATTAAAGCCTACCTGCCTAAGAGCCAGACTTATCACCGGATCGGAAGGGAACTCCGCGCCAACCCATGAGGTGATATCGAACTGCCGCCACTGCTCCGGCCCGGAAAAGGTCTGCAGCGCGGCCTGATTGCCGATTTTTGGAGCATTATTGTAATTCAGCGTTGCCTCTGTCCATGAATCATCACTAACTCCAAAAACACCGATATCGGACAATGTCCCAGCCCCGTCATTCGTCTTTCCGTACACGTTCAGCTTCACAGAACCCACTTCACCGACAAATGGGTTCAGATCGAATTTTAGATAAGCTCTTCTGTCCGTGTCCCCATTGCCGTTTCTAATTTGCAAGTAATTCACCGAGCTATAATTGACTGCGGCTTTCGATCCTCCGTTGATATACGCATCTTCAGTCACATACAGCTTCGTTTTGGCCGCTTCATCCGGTTCCGAATCAGAGGGCTCAGAGGGCTCGGCATTCGGATCAATCCTGAACTTGATAACATGGCTTTTCCCTTTGGAGCCACTTGTATCAATTGCGAGTTCGATCCTCGGTGAGAGTTGCATTACAGTCACGGTTGGATCTTTCATTAGTTCTTCCAGCGCGGCTTTACCGACATCCACCTTCACCACAGATTGGGATTGGGTCGGGTCCGAAATAGCTATCGTCAGTTCATCTCCGGACTCCTTGATGATGATGGAAGCTGGATTATTAGCACGCACGGATTCGATCATTCCCGGAACCCAGAAGTTCATAGCCGTAAGTCCCAGCTTCTGTTCCTTTACGGCTTGAATACTATCCGTATTGGCAATAATTTCGATGTCGGGATTGCTGCTATAACGCGCTGTCGCCGCTTCATCTTGATTCGGCAGCAGCACGTAGGAATACGATTGATCCACAGGCTTCGTTCCCTGAGCAATCGACAGGCTGGCATAATTTCTAGTGATCGGCTCCGTTGATCCCCCTTGATTAATATCCTTCCAAGCGCCAGTCCGGGCCTCCCGCAGACCGTCTATCGTTGGGGCTTCAGGGAAATAATAACCGATCCCCGAGCCGGGAATATTCCCTTCAAGATGTGCCCAATGTACCTGATTCATCGACTCAGACCAACCCAGCGCAGAAGGCTTAACCTCGCCGTTGATCGTAAGTACATTGTCACCGCTCTCCTTGAGCTTGCGGTTATCTACGATGGTCTCCACCTTGCGGTTATCCGTACTTGTAATACCTGCCCCAAGCGCTACGATTTCATCGTCGAACATGAACCAGGACTTTTTACCGGACAATGTGCTGTTATCCGGATCCAGATCCATGCCAGCCGCTCCGTAAAGTCCGTCTATGGAGGATCCTCCCACCCATGTTTTTGATGTAGTCTTGGCTGCACCACGCGTTGCCCCATCCGATGTAACCCCAGGCAGACGGTAAGCATTTACGGTTGGCCAGAATGCATCTGCATATTGATCCAGATCCTGATTATACAGATAGGTCATGCCTTCGCCTGTATACCAGCCCTTCAGATTCTCTGTGCCCGCTTCATAGTTGGCAATTCGGGCTGAAGACATGCTGATCCCAAAGGCATATCCAGGTCGATGGTGGACAATCCGGTCCATAGCCGAAAACTGCTTATGCACAGTAAGGTCTCCTGATGGCTGCACCTCTGGATCATTCATAAGCGTCTGGAGCAGAACAATATCGGCTACTCTTAGACCGTCGTAATAACTTTCTACAACCGTATCGGCTTCGAACCAATACTTCACCATCGATTTAAATCGGGCCGCTTGCTCCGGTGGCGCGGAAGAAGCCAGCCGCAAAATATGTGACCAAGGCACGAGCTGCCGGTTTCCCCGGGCTATCGATCTGCCGAACACCATATCCATCATTAATTTTCTGTAGACAAGAGGTTCATAAGAATCCGTTACCCAGTTGTATACATTCTTCATATTGGCATCAGTCAGCGGCCAGGAGGACCCTGTCAGCAAAGTCATCATTTTCATCATATCGCCAAGCAATACAGCCCCATAACTGCCGGTATAAGCAATATTATTATGCTGGATAAAGGAGCCGTCCTCATAAAATCCGTCTCCGCGGGTCACATAGGGCAATACCTGGCTAACCGCATCCCGCCCTTGTTTGATCTTCACGCTGTCACGATTATGAATGCCCCTCAAGACCACTGCCAGTGCTTTATCCAGCCGATTCGCGCCAGTTTCCATCAACGAAGGTTGATTGGTCCGTTTGGTTGGGTCCGGGCAGAATTTATCAATGGCTTTGGTATATTTGGTAATCTGATCGGCTGACAAATACTCGAACATTAAGGCCATCGTATCTCCCAATGCAAGCGGAATACCGATCTCCCATTCGAACCAATTACCTTTCTCCAGTTTGGTTTCGTTATACCAATTCGCGTATAGGAAATCTAAACCGCCCAGAATATCTGATTTCAACTGCATATTCTCGTACAATGGTGAGCCGGATGTCGAAAAGGCAATAGCCATATCCTTCAACCGGTTATAAGAGGCTGCCGTATCAAAAGCATCCGCTGTGCTGCCCGGCTTATCGCTCCATAAATAAGTACGGTTCATTTGCTTGTTCATCGTATCCCAGAATCCGGTTTGCTCCTGATTGCTGACCTTATCGGATAAAGTCGTTATGGACTTAGCAATGTCCGGATTATTCGGATCGAAGGATTCCCCTCCGGTCAAATAATCCACCCATCTTGCACGAAGATCATCATATTCGTCTTTTGGGGCCTCTCCTTCAGTAATATTAAATTTCAATACATGCGTTGCCCCTATGGAATTCGTCACATCCACCGTGATAACTGTATTTCCCGAAGCTTGCAACACTTCTGTCTTGCTGTCTTTGCTGAGCAAAGTCAACCCCGGTATATCCAGTTCCAGGGACAATAGGTTTTGCGACTGTGTAGGATCAGACACCGAAACGACAAGCTCCTGATCGATCTGCCGAATCATCACGGAAGCTGGATTGCGTGCCTTGATGAAATCCACCGTTCCTTCATTCCAGAAATTAGCTGCGATTATGCCCAGCTTTTTCTCTCTGACTGCATGCACATCCTCTGTATTGCTCAGCACCTCGATATCCGGGTTGCCACTATAGTCTTCAGTACCGGCAATGTCACGATTAGGCAATAGGACATAGGAGTATGAGCCATTCAAAGGCGCATCTCCATGCTCAAATGCCAGGCTTAAATAGTTCCGTGTAACGGGAACATCGGATTGAGTGGTATTTATCTCTTTCCAGCTGCCGGTTCTGGCTTCACGTTGAGCTAGAAGACTTGGAGCGTCCGGGAAATAATACCCGACGTCGGAGCCTGGTACATTGCCTTCCAGATGGGCCCATTGAACGTTCTTCACTGTCTCTGCCCATCCGGGCTGTGACGGTTCTGCAACTCCGTTGATTAGAAGTTCGTTGTTCCCCGCTTCGTTCAGCATCCGGTTATCGATGATCGTTTCGACAGACTGCGGGCCGGCTGTTGTTTTTGAAATTCCCGAACCGAGTGCCACAATCTCATCATCGAACATGAACCAGGATTTCTTGCCCTGCAAGTCGCTGCCGGTCACTTGGGATAGCGAGAAATCCATGCCGGCTGTACCGTACAGACCTTCCAGCGAAGATCCTCCCACCCAGGTCTTCGGATTCATGTAGCTTTTCCACTCCACAGGCACCATCCCTTGCCCCGATCCATCAGTTGTCGTTCCAGACAAGCGATAAGCATTGACGGTAGGCCAGAAATCATTGCGGTATTGGGAAAGATCCTGATCGTATAAATAGGTCATCCCAATCCCCGTATACCACCCTTTCAAGTTCTCGTTGTTCCCTTTCTCAAAGGCCGAGATACGATTGGAGAACAGGCTCAGGCCAAAACCGTAGCCTTCGCGTAAATGAACAACCCGGTCCATACCGGCGAATACCTGATTCTTAATCAGTGATCCTCTTGGATGGATCTTCCCGTCATTCATCAGCTTTTTGACAATTGTTATATCGGAAAGCGACAACCCTTCATAATAATTGGTGGCTGCCATATTTGCTGAGATCCATTCTTTCGCCGCTTGCTTGATAGATAATGCAACATTTTCCGGTGCAGTTTCAGCCATTCGCAGCAAGGTGACAATCAAGCCCCTAGCGCTGCCGCTCCCTTTTCTGGAAATGCCCCTTCCATTGACCGAGTCCATAAATTGACCGTTGTAGATCACCGGCTCATACGTCTGAGCCACCCATTCGTAAATGTTCAGTACATTCGGGTCCGTTATCGGCCATGGTGAATCAGTCAGCAGGTATGACATATCCGCCGTTCCTTTGAGCCAGACCGAACCATAACCTCCCGTATAGGCAATATTATTATGCTGAACGAGTGAACCGTCTTTGTATACACCGTCTCCATGAGTAGCGTACACATACTCAGAGCCAATGGAATCACGGCCCTGGATGATCTTCGCACTGTTGTTGCCAATAACGCCCCTTACCGTGACCACAAGCGCTTTATCCAGCAGGTTCGCTCCCGTCATCTTCGTGCCCTTGACGCCAAGCACTGCCCCTGTTTTGGGATCCGGACAGAAGGCATCAATAGCCGCAAGATACTGATTAATTTGCTGTGGCGTCAGACGGTCATACATCAGCACCATAAGATCATTCACAACCTGCGGCGTGCCGATCTCCCAGTCCCACCAGTTCCCATAAGCGCTTTTGCTCGGATTGTACCGGTTGGTGTACATCCAATTGATTGCGCTTACAATATCATTCGCCAAAGCGCTGTTGCCGTAAAGCTCCGAGCCCTCCACAGAATAGGCCAATGCCATAGTCTTCAAGCGATTGTAAGCGCTTGTAATAAACTGCGAATCTGTAGTGCTCGCGGTATCACTCCACAAGAAGGTGCGGCCGGAGGATTTATCCATACTCTCCCAAAGTGCAGCAGCTGAAGCAGCCTGAGTGCTTATACCAGCAGCTATGTCAGGATCTTCCACATCGTATTGACCGCCACTTAGTCGGTCGTACCATTTCAGCCGCAGTTTATTGTAAGCCTGCATCGTGTCTGAGGATTCAACATTCACCAGGCATTCAGCTGCAAGGCTACCGTCCGGTGTGGCAACCCTGATGGTCGAAGAGCCGACACCCTTCCCCGTCACATTGCCGAAAGCGTCCACTGTCGCAGCTTCAGGATTGCTTGAGGTCCACACTACCGTTTTGTCCGCCGCCGTTGAGGGGGATAATGTCGGCAATAATGAAACTGTGTCCCCTGTGACCATAGAGAAGGCTGTACGATCCAGCGAAATCCCTGTAAGACCCGCATATTCCTCCAATACGATATCATCTATCCATAGCTTTCCTTTGCCAGTCTCCAAAAAAGGCTCAATGACAAGCTTCGTCGCATTGGCCGGCATAGTTAGAAGTACTTGCTGCATACTCCAGTCCTGTGTGCCTGTTATTTTGGGAGAAGAAGGTCCATCTCCCACTTTGGCAGTATTGTAATACTGTGTTCTAAAGTAGGCTCCCTGTCCAGTGACGTTGTCCGTCTTTAGCCAGACTTTAAGTCTGTAGGATTTACCAGGGATAACCGAAGTTACCCCCTGATTGATGGAAATCCTACTTGTGGCAAAGGCATCGAACAACATGGACCGGGTTCCTTCATGCGCTGTGCCAGCGTCTATCTTGATATTTGCTGTTTTATTCGTGCCTTTCCCGCTACCTGTAGGGACCCATAAGCTCCAGCCCACCGGAGCAGCGTCTGTAACCCCCGTCCAGGTTGAGTCAAGGGCTGTCGTTGTATTCTCAAAGCTTCCGTTAAGCATAAGATTTGATGCAGCCGCAGATGCCCTGCCGTCAGAGTGATAAAGAACTCCCCCACAGGAAGAAAAAAGATCAACAATGAGAACTAATACTAAAATCAAACTTGGTTTACGCATTTGTTCACCCCAATCTTAGAATTGGTTAAAGCTAAAGGCGTTTACAATTTATCATCCTGTACAAAATTCAGCACGGCATCGTCGACAGCTGAAGTTCTTCCCAGATCCGGAAGGTTCACAAGCTCAATTTCGCGAGTCTCCGCACAGCCGTGCAGCTCCAAAAGAACAAGTTCATTGCGCCCCTTACGCAGCAATGGGCCCGGGATATATAGGGCGCATTGCGGCCCTGCGTTCCAGTACCGGCCCAGATTAAACCCGTTGATCCAGGCGACTCCCTTATTCCATCCATCGAATCGTAGAAAGGTATCGCCAATTTCCTCCGCCTCGAAGCTGCCCCGGTAGAATCCGGGCAGACCCAAAGGTGTCGTAGCTTCCTGCTTCTCCACTGACTGCTCCTTGTACTCAAGTGAAGCCAGCGCTCCAGGTTCCAACGTTAGGGAACGGATCGTCCAGTTATATTGCAGCTGGTTATCAATTCTAACCCCGTCCAAGATCCCTTTCGGATCACGAATAAGCGGTCCGTAATTGATACGCCCCATATTCTCGACGAGAATATCCAGCTGTGCTTCCCCCGCAGGAATAGAAATCTCCAGTGGCTGCGGATCCCAGCGCTCAATTACCCCAAGTGCTACGCCATCCAGGAAGACCTGCGCCCGGTCGCGAACGCCCTCGATGTAGAGCTTCTGCCTAGAGCGCGGCCCCTTCACATATGTGCTGTACAATATAAAACCATAGGATTGTCCGAGCTTTTCCATCGGCTGCACACACACACTGTTCACCGGCTCGGATAACTTCTCCAGATTGGAAGCTGTGAACAGTTCCGCTCTTTCCATCAAGGCAACTTTCCCGTAGGAGATCTTCTGAATCGGCTCAGGGAGCGGACAAGTCGGTGCAAATCCATGTTTGCCTAGTACCGACCGGACAGCTTCAAATTTCGCCGTCGGATCTCCCCATTCCGTGAGCGGGGCATCATAATCATAGCTTGTAGTCGTCGGCTCGTAGGCGACGATATGATTCGCCCCATTATAGAAGCCAAAATTGGTCCCACCGTGGAACATGTACATATTGAGTGAGGAGCCCTGCGTCAGGATATCATCCAGAACGCCAGCTACATCTTCGGCATCGCGCACATGATGATCCTCCATCCAATGATCGAACCAGCCGTTCCAATATTCCATCACCATCAGCGGCTCTTCAGATCGGTACTCCCGGTATTTGCGGAAGGATTCTTCTGCACAGGAGCCAAAATTAACTGTAGCATGCACATCTTCCAGTGTTCCGCCGAGCAACATTTCATCGGTTGGTCCGTCGGAGGTAAAGAGCAAGACATCGACCCCTCTGCTGAGGAGTCCATTACGCATATACCTCAGATAACTGCTGTCATTGCCATAGCTACCATATTCATTTTCTACCTGGACGGCCAGAATCGGCCCGCCATGTGTGGAGAGCAGCGGAACCAGCCGGGGAATCAGCGCATCGTAATAACGGTCCACCTTGCTTAAATAGAGAGGGTCACAGCAGCGAAGCTGAAGTTCACTGTAAGCCAGCAGCCAGCCCGGTAGACCACCGAATTCCCATTCCGCGCAGATGAACGGACTCGGTCTGACAATAACATGTAGCCCAAGCTCTCCAGCCAGTTCGATAAAAGAGACCACATCGGCCATGCCATCAAATACGTACTCCCCTTCCTTAGGTTCATGCATATTCCAGGCAATATAGGTTTCAACCGTATTGAAACCGCAGGCCTTCAATTTCAGCAGCCGGTCTTTCCAGTATTCAGGCACAACCCGAAAATAATGAATGGCTCCCGATATGATCCGGTAAGGCTTTCCATCCAGCAAATATTGTCCGTTATTCCAAGTAAGTATGCTCATTACAGATAACCTCCGCTATTTAATGTTCGGGATTCTTGACCTGCAGCAATAATTCTGCTATGACCCCAAGGAAATTGTGACTGTTTCTCCCCGGTGCAACGAAAACGTATACAGATTTCCTGTTATCTTCACAGGAGCTGAAGGCCGGTCCATGCCGGAGATCACCAGAGGCACCGTGCTGTATAATGTGCATTCTCTGGTACAGGCGGCGAAGATCTCGGCCTGCTCCAACCAGCCGTCTCTCCAATTTATGTTAACAGTAAATCCTCCCCTGGCCCGAAGCCCCCTGACTGAACCGGAAGGCCACCTGGAAGGAAGGGCCGGAAGCAGATGTATTTCTCCCCCATGGGATTGTAGCAGCATCTCCTGGATTGCGGCCGCTCCTCCAAAATTGGCGTCAATTTGGAAAGGCGGATGGTCACCGAACAAATTCGGATGAACCGCTTTTACAAGCAGCTCGCGAAGACTGTCATGGGCTTTGCCCCCGTTGCCGAGTCTTGCCCAGAAGTTCGTGATCCAAGCCTGGCTCCAGCCGGTGTGCCCTCCTCCATATTTCAAACGCCGCTCCAGCGTTCTTTGTGCGGCCTCAGCCAGTCCGGGCATCCGGTGTGGAATAATCTGCTCTCCGGGGTGAAGAGCAAACAAATGGGAGATATGGCGGTGCCCCGGTTCGGCCTCTTCATAATCAATGGACCATTCCATAATTTGGCCATACCGGCCTACCCGGAGAGGGGTAAGCCTGGACCTGGCAATTCGCCACTCCTCGGCAAGTTGGCTATCCGTTTCAAGATCTTCTGCCGCTTGGATGCAAGCTGTGAACAGCGCGTACACAATTTGCGAATCCATGGAGGGACCGGAACATAAAACCCCTGACTGTCCGGTAACAGTTATGTAGCTGTTCTCCGGAGAAAGCGATGGCGAGGTGACAAGAAATCCGCTGCCGTCGTCGACAAGATAATCAAGGAAGAACTGCGAGGCTTCCTTCAGCACGGGATAGGCCCGATTCTGCAAAAAATCTTTGGAGCCGTTATACAGGTAATGATCCCATAAATGCAGCGCCAGCCATGCCCCGCCCGTGGGCCAGAAAATCGCAGGCGTCCAGGCCCCGAACAACCCGCTCTCCGCCCACAGATTTGAAGAGGAATGGGCCGTAAATCCCCTTGCACGATACAAAGCCGCGGCAGTTTGACGCCCGTTTGCAGCCAGGCGGTCAATGAAATCGAACAACGGTGAATGGCATTCAGACAAATTGCCCGTTTCCGCAATCCAGTAGTTCATCTGCAGATTGATATTCAGATGGTAATCGCTCTCCCAAGGCGGCGTGAAGCTTTCATTCCAGATGCCCTGAAGATTGGCCGGCAGGCTGCCGGGCCTCGAGCTTGCGATAAGCAAATAGCGCCCGTATTGGTAGAATATCGCTTCCAGCAAAGGATCCTCTCCGCCCTGCTTGTAAAGCCGCAGACGCTCCGAGGTCGTTTTCTCCCTGCATGCTTCGTTAAAGGCCTCCTCAGACGAAAGGTTTAGGGAGACCCGGTCAAACAAGGCGCTGTGATCAAGGATATGCGCTTCTCTTAATTGTTCATAGGTAAGAGAAGCCGCGGACTCCGCCTGTCTGATTGCTTCCGCCCGGGGATCCATGAAGCGGAATGAGGTTTGTGCCGCGAGAATCAAGGTAACGGCATCCGCCCCTCGGATATCCATGTAATTGCCGACCGTCCGGCACGTCCCCCCCGTGATGCAGGACATCAAAACCGATGCATATCTAATACCGTCCGCTCCGCAGCTTCCTTCCATCGTCAGCAAGCGGTCATGGCTATGCTTGATTTCTCCTTCAAACGGCCGCCTACTTAAGCGAGCTGTGAAGGAGATAGCCCCCGGTTCGGATGCCGTTAGCCGGACCACAAGCACATGATTTACGGCGCTGGCGAATATGTCACGGTTATATTGAATATCCCCGATCTTAAAAGTTACCGATGCAATCCCCTTCCTAAGGTTCAATTCCCGCTGGTAATCCGAATGATCAGGCAGTCCGTGATCAAACTGAAGCCTCAAATCGCCTAATGGCTGATACGGTCCGAAATACTGCGGGATATTGGTGAGATGCAAAAGCGCCTCTTTCTCAGCATCCCGGGGCTTGCCTTCACGCAGCAGCCTTCTGATCTCCTCAAGCTTGCCTGCAGCTGCCGGATTATCGCCCCCCCTCGGCCCGCCGAACCAGACCGAATCTTCATTTAACCCGATGCGTTCAGCCGATACATCCCCAAAAACCATAGCACCCAGTCTTCCGTTTCCAACCGGGAAAGCTTCCGTCCAGACACGGGCCGGTTCGTCTTCCATCAACCTGCAGGTTTCGTTAACCATTGTCCTCCTCCTAAATATCAATTGCTTTTTATTATCGTATTTAATCGCTCCTTAAACCACGTCCGCAAGATTCGATAAAAAGAGCTGCCTCTCATTGGTCGCTATGACCCATGGAGACAGCTCTTTGAAGGCATACAATCGAGGTCTCCCTAGTTTTGGTAGCTAGGATAGCGGGCCTGTCCTGTCTATTTGATTACTCCTTTTTCATTAATGATTTTCGTGGCATCGTCAACCATCTTTTTTTGCACGTCCTCGATCGATTCGTTACTCAGCATAAATCTGCTGAAACCGTCATTGATCACTTTGGTAATTTCCGAGTTAGCCGTTGTCATGACTTTCGGAGCGTCAAGATATTGGATTTCATCGTCAAACTGCGTGTATTTGAGCGAATCCATATCGTACTTATCTTCCTTGCCGGCAACCAGCTTGGTCAACAATTTTTCGTTATCTGCTTTTTTGAAACCGGAGAATTCAAGTCTGTTGTCCGAATCTGCCGTAGTCATAAATCTCATCAGCTTGAAGGCCGCTTCCTTGTTCTTGGAGTTAGCACCCATCGCGATCTGGCTGCCGCTGGTGAAATATTTGCCTTCGTAGCCCTTAGGCTCGGAGCCTTTCGGAGGCACCGGTACCGGAGCAAAAGCCGTTTTGAAATTATGCGGATACTGTTCGGTATTGCCTGGATCAGCTATCGTCCAGGTGCCTGCCAGAATCATGGCCGCTTGCTCGTTGAAAAATTCGGTTCGGTAGTTCAGTTTTGCCGCTAGAACGTCAGCATATGGTTTTGCGGATTTATCGACGCTTTCCATATCCTTGCGAAGCTGGAAGAAATACTTGTATGACGGGTCTGCCAGAATTGTTGTTCCGTCATCGTAAAGGAACGGGTCTTTCATCATGGTTTGCGCCGGAGCGTTCATGTACAGCTCCCAGGTATGGAAATAAGTACCGTAACGTTTGTCAACGCCTTCACCTTTGTTCAGCTTTTTGGCGTATTCCCGGTAGTCATCCCAGGTCCATCCGAATTTAGGAACCTCCAGCCCGGCTTCGTCCAGAGCGTCCTTATTTAGCATCACATAGTTGATGCTTTTCGTGTATTGCATACCGTAATATTTGTTGTCCACCTTGGCGTTCACGTAATATTCATCCTCAGGGACAAGATTTTCTTTTTCATAGAATTCGTTAAGCGGTGCCAGGGCGCCGCGGGTGGCCCGTTCAAGCACCGATCCCAAGTTCGGTATTTGGACAACGTCAATCGCTTCACCGGAAGAAATCAGGAAGTCGAGTTTTTTCAGCATTTCCACGGAATCACCGGGAACGAGTGCCACATGCTCTACCTTGATGCCTGGGTTCTGATCCATAAATTCCTGCAGCATAGCATCAGTACCAGCCGACTGGGCTTCATTATCCCAGTTGTAATACTTGATGGCGACTTGCTTGTCCACCTTGGTGTTCCCGGCATTCGTACTAGCTTCAGCATTCCCGTTCTTTTCCGAGTTTCCGGAATTTCCACAGGCGCTTAGCGTTAAGGAAACCGCCAGCATGGAGCCCAGTACAACGGATAATCTTTTTTTGCTCTTTGTTTTCATTTTACTTCCCCCCGCACTGAATTTTAAGTATAGTGCCTTGTTCATTTCTTATTATAGGCATCCGCTTTACTGGCCAAGTGCACAATTTTGCTGTTGTAGGATCACATTTTTGACTTTTACTATCTATTCGCACACCCGCAGGGTCAGCCCTTTACGCCGCCAAGGGAGATTCCGTTAATGACTTGCTTTTGCAGGGCAATGAACACGATGACGAGCGGGATGATCGCCGAAACAGCTGCCGTCATCATAATTGCATAGTTGTTCGAATAATCGTCCCTGAACAGTGTCATACCAAGTGGGATAGTGTACAAATCCTTATTTAGTAAGAAGATCAGCGGATTCTGGTAATCATTCCAGGTCCAGATAAATTTGATGATCGCCACCGTAGCGAGCACGGGCTTGCAGAGTGGAATAATGATAGACCAGAATATCCGCAAATGGCCTGCACCGTCAATTCGCGCCGCTTCAATGTATTCGTCACTGACACCAATCATAAATTGCCGCAGCAGGAACGTGAAGTAGATGGAGAACATACTCATTAAAATGATTGCAGCATGAGTATCATAAAGACCGAACCAGCGAATCAGCAGAAAGCGCGGAATCAGTGTGGCCTGGTCAGGTATAATCATGAACGACAGCAGCGCCAGAAACACCATATTTCGTCCTTTGAACTTGATTTTGGTCAAAGCGTACGCCGACATAGATGAAATGATAAGTGTAATTAAGGTTGTAATAATCGCTACTTTAAAGGAATTTAAATAGAAATGAGAAAAAGGTACTCGTCCCATCCATACCATCTTGAAATTATACGCTACATTGATCTTCTCGGGAATCCATTGGATCGGGAAGCGCATAACATCTTTCTCATATTTAAAGGCTGCGGAAATCATCCAGATCAGCGGAATAAGAAATACAATGGACAAAGCCCCCATGATGCAGGTAGTGATCACTCTGGACATATTTTTTCTAATCAGTTGCATGTTAAAATCCCCCCTTTATTCTTCATTTCTCATTTTCCAAGTAGCTGCGGTGATTAAGCCTATGACGGCGAATAGCAGCCAGGAAATTGCAGAAGCGTAGCCCATGTTGAAATATTTGAACCCTTCCTCATAGATCCTGAACACAAGCACGGTAGAAGAATTGTTCGGGCCACCTTCAGTCAAAAAGGCGATGATGTCGAACACCTTAAACGAGCCAATCAGCATGGTTATAAGCAAGAAGAACGTGGTTGGACGCAGCATCGGAATCGTGATGGCAAAGAATTTTTTCAGTGCGCTGGCTCCGTCTATTTCGGCAGCTTCGTAGATTTCATCGGAAATATTCGTCAAGCCGGCCATATAGATAATAATGGTGTAGCCCAGACTCGCCCAAGAACTGATAATGGCAATCGATAGCAGCGAGGTCTTTGGATCCACCAGCCATTTTGGAGGGCTGGAAATTCCAAGCTCCATCAAGAACTGATTGATCGGTCCAAGGGATGGATGGAACAATGCGCTCCATACGGCGGCAATTGCAATAATCGAAGAAATATAAGGGATAAAGAAAGCAACTTTGAAATAATTTTTGAGAAATACACTGTTTTGAATTAATGCCGCCAGCACCAAAGCAATCGCAATCGGTATCGGCACGGTCATAATCATATAAATAGCATTGTTCTTCAAAGCTTGAATGATGCTCGGATCATGGAACATTTTGATATAGTTATCCAATCCGATAAACTCGATCCCTTGAACCCCCGACAATAGATCCCATTTCGAGAAGCTTAAATAAAGTGAGAATCCAAGTGCAAATACATTAAGAAAAAGCATTCCGATAATTTCCGGAGCTAGAAAGAGCCACCCGGTCAAAGCCTCTTTCCGCTGCGGAGTCCAGAACTTCCGCTTCTCCTGCAGAATTTTTGGCACAGGTTGTTTTGCAGCCTCCACGTTGTATCACCTCGACAATTTGATTTGTCATTATAGTAATATATCCGCCTTCCGCATGAAGGAGTGATTATGACCCGAGATGTGCAAGATTTTGACCTTTGTCCTTCGACAACAAAAAAACCGCCCTAGATGGGCGGCGGGTCTATTCGCTACGTAGAGAATTGCGCTTCTCAGCGTACCGAGTGTTTGGATTTATATTCGCTCGGCGTTGTTCCCACATATTTTTTAAACACTTTTGAAAAATAGGTTCTGTCTGAATATCCCAGACCGACGGCCAGTGATTCCAGGTTCTGGCTGGAGATTTTCAGCATTTTGGTCGCAACCTTCATCTTGTGCTGATGTACATAGTCCGTAAAGGTCAGACCTGTCATGCGTTTGAAATAACGCGAGAAATAGCTCGGGTCAAGAAACAGATAACGTGCCATATCGATTGAAGTAATGTTATCGCCAAGATGCTGATCGATAAATTGCTGGATAAGCTGCAGCTTGGGCTCCTGCGGGGGAGTTCCTGCCACCTGCTGTTTGTTGCCTGTAATCTGCACAAGCTTTCTTTCCACCAGTTCCATCGTATCCTCCAGTGTGCGGGTTTGCACGAGATAGACGAACAGATCCTCATCGAATGTTAGGCTAGTGAACATCAGCTCGATACCGCGGAGCATAAAGGATAAATCCCGGACGAAATCGCCCGGATGGATAGCCATTACTTTTGCAGTCCTAGCGATTTCCTGAAGAGTGCAACGGATGGCTTCAAGATCATTTTTAATCACGGCCCGTTCCATCTGCGGGATATAACTATCCATAAATCCTTGGGGAGCAGGCTGGAAGCGAGGGGTAGCGATTTGCAGAGTATCCAAAACTGTGTAATCTGCACTCGCGTAGAACTCGCACTTATTCTGGACAATTTGCCGATGAATCTGTCCGATCGCCTGCAGCTCTATTTTCTCAGTGACTGCGATGATGCCCGGTTGAATCTTAAGGAGATGGGAGCACTCGAAACACAATCGCTGTAAATAATCATGAAAATAAAGACTGGCATTCTGCGCCAGATTCACACGGTAATTATACAGGATCACAATATTCTTCTGCTCCAAAAAAGGCGTAATCCCCTCACACGCTTCCGACAGCTCTAGGGCTATATTGTAGATGGCATATAAAATAAGTGGATACTCGCTCTGCTTGTACCGCTTCTCGAAACTGGAAAAGTGAATGCTGACCGTGCCCAGCATGAACCACGGGTACGTCCAGGATATACCGATTTGCGTCGCATAGGCTAGCGTGGTTTCGGGCGGGGCGCCGCCAATCACCCTTTGCAGCAGATTCTGCCGGAATAACTGGCTGTTGTATCCCGTCTCCCCATGCTTGATTAACCCGATCTTCGATTTAAGCAAGCGTACAGACTTGGCAAGGCTTTTCTCCAGTTGCTCTTCCGTAAGCTGGTCCTTGATTAAATAGTCATCCACCTTCAGCTTTACCGCTTGCTGAGCATAATGGAAATCCTCATGACAGGTCAGGAAAATAATTCTGACCTCCGGCTTCATGCGGGTAAAGTAATCGGCCAGCTCAATCCCGTTCTTTTGCGGCAAGCCAATATCCGTAATCACGATGTCGGGCTGCACTTCCTCAAACATTAATAACGCCTTGGCGCTGGAATAGGTGCTGCCGACAATCTGCAAGCTTTGTGCTTCCCAGTCAATCATCTGCTGAAGCACCTTGAGCATAGGAACATCATCATCTATGAGCATCACTTTATACATCAATATCCCTCTCTCTCTCGGGCAGATTAACCTGATGATTGCCTTGCGGCAAATACAGAGAAACGGACACCCCGCCTTGCGGCAAATTATGAAGCGACAAGCGGGTATCCTGACCATAGGTCAGCCTCAGCCTTTGAACCACGTTAATTAAACCGACCCTTTGATAAGTTCCATCCTGTTCATCGTCCTTGTAGAGCAATCTGCGGTTCAGTCCTGCCAGAATTTCTGCCCCTGCACCACAGCCATTGTCTTCGACTTCAATCATAATCCCATCAGGGACCGTTCGCGCACGGACGACAATACGCGGTGCCGGGTGGTCAACTAGACCGTGAACGATGGCATTCTCTACGAGAGGCTGCAGAATAAGTTTAGGAACGATGAGCTTCTCTGTATCCGCTTCCAGATCGACCTCCAGTTCAAGAGGGATTTCGTTGCGGATCTTCATGATGTCGATATAATGACCAAGCAGTCTGCATTCTTCCCGTAAGGTCGCCGGTTCATTGACCTTCAAATAGGCACGGAGAAGACTCATTAGCGAATCAATGATCCCGCTGTGCAGCTTATCTTTAGCCAAAATAAGGCTACACTTGATCGAATTCAACGTGTTGATCAAAAAGTGGGGACGAATCTGCATAAACAGCGCCTCAAGTTCCATTACTCGCTTCTGTTCTTGCTCCAGCTCGATGTCGTGAATCAATCCTTGCAGTTGATCGAGCATGGTATTCAACGTCTGCCCTAGCTCAGCGATTTCATCCTTGCCTTTGACCTCCAGCCTGACATCAAGATTCCCCATTCCGAACTGGCGCACAACGCGCTGGAGCTTCATGATCGGACTATGCAATCTTTTGGCAATCAGCATGGAAGTGGCCGAAAAGACAATAAATAAGAGAAGCACCAGGCCAATACCGCTATAAAAAGTTCGTGAAATCTGGCCCGACCATTCTTTCTCTGAAGCTTCATAGACCAGCTCCCAATTGGATTTGTCGATGGCTCTGGCCGTACGTACGCTTCCTCTAGCTTCCTTGCCATCTGGGGCAAGCTCTGAGTTCCCGGCGATCAGACCTCCTCTGGAATCAAACAACGCCAGCTTGCCAAACTCGACCGGCCCGAGCAATTTGTTGAAATAGGCATCGGGAATCGAGATGAGAAGCACGGATACCTGCTGTTTCTCCCGGCTATCATAGATTACTCTGGCAATATAGTAGCTACTGCTTTTACTGGAACCGCTGTCGGCCATCCCAAGCCATTGCAAGGTCTCCGGTTCGTGAAAATTGACACGTCCCATCAGCTTGTCCATGTTGGCATTAATCACGGATAAATTCTCAGTCCCAGAGGAGATCACAAAGTGTTTCCGGTTAACCAAATACATGCGAATGTTATTATTTAGCGGCTTAGAGTTGATGAGCGAGAACACATCCTGAATTTGCGTAAAATGTACGTAATCCTGATAGGTGTTCAGTCGCCCGGTATCTGCAAAGACCTTCAGATTGGCGCGAAAATTGGTATCGTTTACAATAAAATGCGATGCAAATGTCACATCATCAATGGTCTTATTTAGTTCGTCAATCATAACGTTCAGGAAGTTATCGTTGCTGAGCTGCAGCTTTTCTACCATCGTATCCCGGATTAGCACAAAGGAGATGATCGATACTGCAATCAGCGGGATAAAAATCAGCAAAAGAAATGAAACCTGGATACGTCTATAGTAAGTGAATTTGAACATGTTTTCTCCGCGCCTCTCTCATGCTCTTTTCTTTTATTCTATCAGCCCGTTATCCAGTATACATGCATTATCTGATTACCGTGACTTTCTTTTGACCGTTTGCGAAAACAATAAGCACTACTTCACCAAATATTTGTACCCCTTCCACTACATAGGAATCCAAGTGACTGGATGGAACCTCATGACTGATTACGATAATATGCTCCTCATTCCTTTCAGGGAAGCTGATGCGGCATGCCTCCGCCTGCACAGCATCCACAGGTTCACCCGTATGGCGGTAAATCGGCACCTGTTCAACCAGTGGACAGAACGGCTCACCGGAAGGCTGCGGGTACAGCATCTGCATCATCGATACAGTTCCTTTTCCCGTTCTGGAGTAAACGGCCTGCTGATTGGGTTCCAGCAGATTGTATTCGCGGGAGATTACTCCGTCATCAATCTTGCCCTGAAGTCCTTTAACATTAGCGGGAATGATGCAAAGATTGGCTTCCTGCTCATTTTTTGTACGGCAAATGAATGTCTTGTCTTCCATCTGAACCGCTCCGGGTGCAAAATGAAAATGCTGGGAAAACGTATGCTCCTGACGGCAGCTAAAGCTGTCGACCAGAAGCCAGTAATAAGGCTTGATGAATATGATCCTCCTTAGCAGGTGTACCGGATCATCCAAATGATGATAGCCATCGTGGCTGCCCTCTACATAATCAAAGTCCGGATTGCTGATCCATTTGCTGCCTGTCGGCTTCGCAATTTGGGAGAAGGACCATGTATCCGTAATTTCGGTAAATCCAATTCCGTCGACAGTAGTCGTATTATGGGCAGCGCTTTCTTTTAGCGCCTTTCTGAGTGGTGTGTGATCACTATAGTTGTATCTGCCCAGATCGGTAAGTATATCCCGACCAAAGGCATACAGATCGAAATGTAGCAGATCCGCGTGACCATGACCACCCCCAAGCGGTCCGCAGTGGAAATATAGGTACAAGTCCTGCTCGTCCCACCCCGTTCGCATCACATAATGACCGGAATGTGTGAAAGAGCGCGACAAGTAAGGCGGGTCCTCCGCAATCAGCTTCTCGTAGCCTTCAACTCCATTCATTCCGAACAACCAGGCATTGTCATAATCCATATGATCGTATCCGCCAAAGCGGAGCTCAGAATCCTGGAACAACCAACCTGCATAAGTCAAAATCGAACGGACATCGCTGTCATCGCTATCACCGAGCATCGGCTGCCGATGATTTGGTTTGGCCCAATACAAGGAAGCGACGGCCATTTGATGAACTTTTTGCTGAAGTTCATCCTGTAGCTCCAGTCCATTCATGCGAGCCAAGCGGATGCAGTCGAGAAGACATACCAGAACCTCATGGTGATAGGTGGGCGATTGCTCCCAATGTATACCGTCTGCCATGACCTGGATTCTAGCTGTCTCCCCCAATCTCTCCTCACCGAGCCGTCGCCAAATCTTAGCTCTAGAGAACTCAGGGAAGTAGAGCGCGGTTTGGAATAAGCCACAAGTCTCCAGAACTCCCCAATTGCTGATATTCTTCCAGCCCGTAAACGATAAAGCTAAATATTCGCCGTGTTCATGAAGGGATATCATCACTTTCGCCAGAAGCGTCGGTGTGAGCAGCGGACTATCCTGTATATAGGATAGCGCTTTGATCCAGTTCGCACAGCGAAGACCCGCTTCAATGGTGCGCCAAGTCAGCGTATCATTCGTAGGCATGTCTGGAACAGGATTACGGTCCATCCAAGCTTCAAGCTGACAGCAAAATGTTCTCGCATACTCCTCATTACCTGTTATCGCATACGCTTGTCCTAATGCCACCCAGTAGCGGTGGCGATTCAGCATATAAGCCCATTCTACATCTTTGTCCGGAACATAGCCCCAGTAAATATCTTCCTCAAAGGTAACCGGAATGCGGCTGCGTTCCATGTCCCAGGGAAAGCGGAAGAGAAACGTCTGCTTCACAACTTCACCCGCTGTCTTCATTACAGCTTTCAGCTCATCTGCGCAATAACGCTGTACATAGTCGATAAGCTGCTGTTTCCGGCTGTTCTCTGTCCTCCAGCCCGGCGTGCTCCGACTAGTCAAATACCGATGCAATTCAGTCAGCGCATCGTCCTGCCGCGCTTGGCGGAGCGCATCCTTCACGGGAGCTAGAGCGGGTAACTCAAGGTCGAGTAGCGTAAAGACAGCATAGGGAGAGGTTGATCGGTCATCAGCGTTCATACCAGTACCCCCTGCTGCCTTTTTGCAGTCGCAGCAACGCTTCGAGGTAGAAATAATCTCCCCAGATCATGAAATCATCCGGAGACAGATCGCCCCGTACATGGTAAGAGCCGTGCTTCAGCAGCCCCTCTGCGTCTTCACCGATCGTGGAATAGTTCTGCACTAGTGAAGTCATCGACTGTAATAATCCCTGCTGAAAATAAGCCCGCTCGGGATCTTCCTTATCCATTAGCTCCAGCAGTTCCTGTAGTCCAGCCGCAACAATTGCAGAGGCCGAGCTATCTCGGTACGTATCCGCAGACACTGGAGCATTAAAGTCCCAGTAAGCGACATGATCCTGTGGCAAATGCTCCAGAAAATAGCGGGCCATCCGCTTGGACGTTTCCAAATACAACGGATCCTTAGTATAGCGGTAAGATAATGCAAAACCGTAGACGCCCCAGGCCTGCCCTCGCGTCCAAGTCGATCCGTTAGTATAACCCTGGTGCGTAGCGCCGCCAATCGGCTCTCCGGTCATCTGGTCGAAGAAAAACGTATGGTAGGAGCTGTCATCTCCCCGCACCAGATAACGTTTCGTTTTATCCGCCTGCATGACCGCCACCTGACGGTATAGTGAATCACCAGTCTGTTGTTCCGCCCAGTACAAAAGGGGAAGATTCAACAGACAATCAATAATGATTCGTCCACCTTCCTGGGCATCTCCCACAGGTCCCCAAGCCTGAATATAACCGCCGCCTGTGCGCCAGCGCTTCAGTAGTAAGTCTGCTGCCTGCAGTGTCAACTGACGTGCGGATTCGTCTTTATCTATAATCCACTGGGCCTTGGAGGATAACGAATACAAAAATCCGATGTCGTGATGATCAAGCACCGTCTTTGCCGCGAACCGGCGGCGGAAATCCTCTACGGTATGAGTTGCCGCAATTCGGAAGCTTTCATCCTGCGTATATTCATAGCACAACCACAACATGCCGCTCCAGAATCCATTGGTCCAATCGTCGTTGTTATTAAGCTGGTAAGTTCCATTCATGCTGACATGAGGGAATCTGCCCCCGAATCGGTCAATGTTCTTACGTACCTTCTCTATCGCATCTTCAATCGCACTGCTCCACATAAGTTCCTTACTCCCTTCGGGCTCTTCGTTTCTTACGTTTCATGATAAGGAGAGTGAACAGAATCTAATAGGGGCGATTTTTGCTTTGATGTGCATTATTTTGACTTTTGTACGAAAGTAAAGTGATGCGGGTTTGCTCTCCAAGTATAGGCATCCAAGCAATTAGTAACAAAACGTATAACTACTTATGGGAAAATACGTTAAAATCAGAGAGTGACTTACAACTTTCATTCTTTTTAGAAACGGAGTGTCCTATTAATGAAAAAGCTAGGTGCATTATTGTTATCCATTTTCATGGTTATGTCTGTCTTTACCACTGCCCATGCGGCTGAAAAGCCTGTCGGCGTGTGGATTGATGGAACAGAAGTAAAGTTAGGCAATTCTAACCCAATTGTAGAAAAAGGAACTACCTTGGTTCCTATGCGTCCTCTCCTAGAGAAGCTTCATGTAAATATGAATTGGGATAAAAAGACCCAAACCGTAACGGGGGCCAAAAATGGACTAGCTCTCTCACTGACTATCGGCAGTACCACAGCAACGGTAAACGGGGAGAAGAAAAAACTAGAGGTAGCCCCTAAAACCATCAACAATGTCACCTATGTTCCTGTCCGCTTTATCGGTGAAACGATCGGCTATAAGGTAGAATGGAGTGCCGCGCAGCGCACCATCACCTTTGTAGCCAATAACAAGGCTACAGGGAGCACCGGATTCTTATGGAAAGTGGAGAACAACGGTAATACCGTCTATCTACTTGGCTCTATCCATGTGGCTAACGACAAAATGTACCCGCTACGCCCGGAAATTGAAGCTGCTTTTGAAGCGTCTCAATATCTCGGGGTCGAAGTTGACTTAACCAAGGTTGATCAAACAGAGATGCAAAAGTTCCTTACGGAGAAAGGTTCTTATACAGATGGGAGCAAGCTCAAGGATCACGTATCCACCGATACCTATAACAAAGTTGTTGCGCTTCTGAAAGCAAATGGTCTTGCAGGAAATGCATTCGATTCCTATAAGCCATGGGTCGTTACTCAAGGTATCTCAAGCCTACAAATGCAAACAACAGATTATACACCGGATACGGGTATCGACCTATATTTCACACAGAAGGCAGGCAAACTGAATAAAACTATCATTGAATTGGAAAATATGCAATTGCAGTTGAACATGTTCAATCAATTCTCAGATGGATTGCAAGAAAAGCTTCTCCTCGACACACTCGATAGCCTCAAGCAAACAGACAATGCTGCAGTAACGGCTTCGCTGGATGCATTATCCCAAATGTGGATGCAGGGGGATGAACCCTCACTCGTAGCTATGACACAAGCGGTCGCTAAGGAGCCAGAGTACTATAAGGGTCTAGTTTCGGATCGGAACGCTAACATGGTGAAGCATGTTAAAGAGTATTTGAATAGTGATAAAAAGGCGACTTATCTTGTCGTTGTTGGTGCACTACACATGCTGGGTGATGATGGCATCGTGACCCAATTACAAAAAGATGGCTTCAACGTCGTCAAACAATAATTTCTATAGCCAAAATAAATAAGGCTGTCTCTTAGTCATCTACGATGACTTTGGAGGCAGCTTTGTTTTGCATAACCTTCTATAATTTAATTAACTGATCCACCTTCTCCGGAAGTCCAGTAGCGATCGAACGATTAGCCGCGATCCCGGTCATAATAGACAATGCCCCATCCACATGGGAGCTACACGATTAAACCGATCCTCCACAGGTCGTTCAAAAAATATACGCAGCATGACCGGATCTCCGCCCCCATGTCCCCAACGCCTTCTTCAATCTCCACTTCATAAGGCGGCGCAAAATGAGGGAATACAGTGATCTGCTTGTCCTTTAGTGCCCCTTCGTCCCATTAAATACTACAATGAAGCCTTCCCAAGGCAAGTAAGCATTAAGTGAATAGTTCATAATCGTCTTGTTTTTGTATTTGACCATGACTGCCATCGTATCCTCAATGCTGATATTATCACCAAATACACTTTGATCTCGCAGGTACCCATCCTCATGCTCGGCATCCAGATACATCTGTTTAAGCTGCTCTCTATGCTAAAAGAACAAGAAGAGCATCGATCACAGCAAATCCCTTATCTTCAGACACTGCTCATCCAGTTATTTATTGAAATGAACAGAGTACAAGAAATAAGCCGCGAGCCCATCGCTCCTGAGAGCAGTGTCGGATCAAGGAAGCCTAACGACTCTTGCAGAGCACTAACACTAAAGTCACTGTCATTGCAGAAAATACTGGCTTCTTTGACAGCATCGCCCACTTTGGACGGGTGTTTAAGCAAATCGCGAAATGCTCACCTCTGCAATACCGCAAGCAGAATCGCTGATCATCAGGCCTTGATTACACCTTTTTTGATAATAATATTTCCATAAAGTGCTTCTTCACCTGTGACTACAACAGCATAGCTTTGCTTAGAACGATTGTAAAAATCAAACCGCTCCTCATATTTAATCGTCGCTTCAGCGTCATGTTTGGCGATAATCGACTCGTATGTGGACCAGATCACCGGCACCGTAGGATCTCCCTCAACCACAGCCATAAACGCCACCTGATGTTCCACATAATGATCAAGGGGCAGCAGTTCCAATATTGCGTCTAGTAGATCAGGTATTCCTATGCCATCATATCTAAGTACTTTTGAGTTCAAGGAGTGTCCTGGATAATTAGCATCTGCCAGTACAAGCTCATCTCCATGACCCATTTCCATCATCACACGTACCAGTTCCGGAGATAGTAGCTTAGGAATTTTTTTTAACATCCAAGCACCTCATTACTTCCCATAAAAAGATCTGAGCGCAACCAGCTCATCAATCCGATGCTGTGGCAGCTCTCTCTCCCCGTCAATCATACGCGTAATAAAGGTAATCTTGGCTGTATATTCGAGTCTCTCCATGTTCAGATAAGCCTCCATAACATCCGTTCCCCAAGTAAGTGCTCCGTGATTTTCGAGCAGGACTGCTGTCTTCTTGCCAAGGAAAGGCATCAGTGAATCCGGAATTTCTTCCGTCGAAGGTGTACCGTATTCCGCCAAAGGAATATCCCCGATCATAATAACCGACTCTGGCATCATCATTTTATCGAGCGCCTCACCTTTAATGGCAAAAGCGGTAGCGTACGGTGGATGTGCATGGACCACACCATTCATCTCAGGCAGCTCATTATAAATTCTCAAATGCATTTTGGTCTCCGTTGAAGGTCTGTATCCTTCTGCCGCTTCAAGAACTTCACCTTGCAGGTTTACTTTTACGATCATATGTGGCTCTAAATATCCCTTGCTTACCGCTCTGGGGGTAGTGAGAATTTCATTCTCTGATAACCGTGCTGAAATATTCCCATCATTGGCGGCGATGAAATCTTTATTAAACAAATTTCTGCCAATATCACAAATCTGCAAACGTAGTTTTTGTTCCAAAGTATCCATAAGTTCTCTCCTCATATCCTATTTTTAGAGTTTTTCAACAAAGAAGGCTGGTATGTCTTAAAGGTAAAGGATCGTGCCACGAACTCTTTCGCCTTAGAAACTTCCAATTTCCCCAAGGCAGCCAACTGGACAATGATATTGCCAATTCCACTGGCCTCCACTGGCCCTGCAACGACTTCTCTACCCGTAGCATCAGCGGTGAGCTGGCATAATAGCTCATTTTGAATCCCACCGCCAACCATATGAATGATAGTGATTATCTTGCCGGTGATCTCTTCCATTTCTTCAATCGTTCTACAGTATGATTGCGCAAGGCTCTCAAGGATAACGCGTATAAACTCAGCTTTCGTATTAGGCGTCTGTTGCCCCGTTCGCTCACAATATTCCTGAATCCGCTGCATCATCACACCAGGTGTGCTGAAAAGCTGGTCATTCGGGTCAATGATCGCTGGCGCCCCATTAATCGTTTGGGCTAGTTCAACCATTTCACTTTGACTAAAATTCTCTCCTGCTTTCGCCCAATTCCTCTGGAGCTCCTGTAGAATCCATAGTCCCGTTGTGTTTTTTAGCAACCGATTAGAATTACCATAGCAACGTTCATTTGTGAAACCATATTCATAGCTTTTCTCTGAAATGACCGGTTCAGGCGTCTCCATGCCAACCAACGACCACGTACCACAGCTTATAAATGCTGCTTCATCCTTACGAGTATAAGGGATCGAAGCTACTGCTGAAGCCGTATCATGTGAAGCACCGGCTATCACTTTCATCGGGCCTATATTAAGCTCCTTTTGAATAATCGGTAGGATAGATCCAATAACCGTCCCCGCATGAACCTGTTGTGGAACTAGACTACTCGGAATCCCAAGCCTGCTAAATAATTCAGAAGAGATCTCTCCCGTGACAGCATCCATTAAGCCGCTTGTACTCCAGATCGTGCTTTCTGCCGCTTTTATACCAGAAAACAGATAATGAAAAAGATCCGGCATCATCAAAATCGTATCAGCGGTCTCTATGAGCGAATCGTTATCCTGAAGATCAGAGAACAATTGATAGATTGTATTAATCATGCTTGGCTCAATACCGGTCATTCGGAATTGCTCTGCTCGTGACAGCAGCGCTTCCAATTCGAGACTATGAGCCTCCATTCTCCGGTCCCTGTAATGATGGGGGGAATAGAGCAGCATTCCTTTTTTATCAATAAACCCGTAGTCGACTCCCCATGTATCCACACTTAAAGATGTCAATTCTCCATGTTGCCTAAAGGCTTTCTGAACCCCTTGCTTCATTTCGTGGAATAGCCTTAGAGTATCCCAATATAAATGCCCGTTGACCTGTACCGGCGTATTCTCAAACCGATGAATTTCTTCCATTTGCAGCTTATCGCCATCATATATCCCCAGCATAACTCTTCCGGAACTGGCTCCGAGATCTATGGCTAGAAGCTTAATCGTATCACCCATTGTTCACCACACCTGCTTCACAGGAAGATTTTAATAGAGGGGTCCAAAGTTCTGACAGGCTCTGTAATCTGCTCCCTCCAGTTCTTCTGTACCAAATAACGACCATACCCGAGGTCTAAAAATACGTGATTCCTCAACATTATGCATGCTGACCGGAATGCGCAGAATTGACGCCAGCGTAATCAAATCTGCCCCAATATGCCCATAACTAATGGCCCCATGATTTGCACCCCAATTATTCATGACATCATACACCGATTGGAAAGAACCATTATTGGTTAACTTAGGCGCAAACCAGGTCGTTGGCCAAGTCGGATCTGTTCTTTGATCCAGTGTATGGTGAACATCTTCAGGCAGCTCAACCGTGTGACCCTCTACAAGCTGAAGAACAGGTCCAAGCCCTTTAACCAAGTTCATCCGGGCCATAGTAACTGGCATCCCGCCTTTGGTTAAATAATTTGTAGAGAAGCCGCCCCCACGGAAATATTCTTGAGAAGCCGGGCGGAACTCTGTATGGCTCAAACAAGCTTCTACCTCATCCTCCGAAATTTCCCAAAAAGGTTTAATCGCAGGTTTACCGTCTCTCGTCTGCTCACCCGTCCCATCAAGAGCAGCCGAACCAGAATTGATCAAGTGAAGTATTCCGTGAGCTGCCTCACCTTCCAATTGATGACCCGTTACTCGCTTAACTGCATCCGGACTCCAAAAGGTTCGGACATCCGCAAAGATTTGTGCAGTATTCGTAAGCAAATAATTGAACAGCATCGTTACTCCGTTCAGGCTATCATTCTCTGTCGCTACGAGGTAAGGGGTACGTTTGCCATTCCAGTCAAAAGAAGAATTCAGTATCGTCTCCATGAAATCCCCATTAGGGAAATGATCCGTCCATTGACGCTGCCCTTGGAAGCCACCCACAATCGCATTATGGCCGTTGGCCTCTTCCTCAAAGCCCAGCGTAGCGAGAACAGGATTGCCGATCATCAGATCACGGGCGATCAATGTCATTTTCACACAAATCTCCCATTGCTTCTCTTTCTCATCATCACTTATTTGCAGATGCTTCGGATTATTATCGGCACCAACTTGGCAGTTCTCTTTGGTCCACGCGAGTGCTCGCTCATATTCCTCTTTATCATAAATCTCCTCTTCAAAGCGGCGTACATATTCTGACATATCTATATATTCATTACGCATTCCCAGATACTCTTGGAAGAACTGTTCATTCACAATCGATCCAGCAATCCCCATCGAAACAGAACCCATTGATAAATAGGATTTCCCTCTCATTTGAGCGACCGCCAACCCCGCTTTGGCGAACTGCAGCAATTTAGTCTGCACATCCGCTGGAATCTCCTCACTGCTAGACTCCTGAACATCCTCACCATAGATACCAAACGCCGGAATTCCTTTTTGTGCATAAGCAGAGAGAACAGCAGCTAGATATACCGCGCCTGGGCGTTCCGTTCCGTTAAATCCCCAAACCGCATGCGGGATCGAGGCGTCCATATCCATCGTTTCAGAACCATAACACCAGCAAGGGGTCACAGTAATCGATACGCCAACATTAGCCCCACCAAATTTCTGAGCCGCAGCAGCAGCTTCTTTAACACCACCAATCGTAGAATCGGCAATGATGCACTCTACGGGGCGGCCATCCGGATAAAATAAGTTCTCTTCAATAAACTTAGCTACCCGCTGAGCCATACCCATGGTTTGAGCTTCTAACGATTCGCGAACCCCTCTTCTTCTGCCATCAATGGTCGGGCGGATGCCAATTTTCGGATAGTTTTCTATCACTGCTGTTCCTCCTCAAGATCATCTTAGGTTCATCGTTAATGGACCTATTTCTCCTTCATCATAAAATATGGAAACGCTTTAGTCAACACAAAACAACATATTTATTGATAAATAATGTGGTTTTGTGTGGTATTTATATTATTATACTGTGGTATTATGTGAATATGAGGTTACTTCTTTGATTTATTGGGCAATGTAGTAAACTAGGAAGTAGATGATGATAGAGGTGAGTGAACGGATGAAAGCATTTGAACGGCGGGATCTAATCATTAATGAGCTGTATAGACAAAAGAAAGTCCATGTCGCTCAGCTGGCGCAAAAATTCAATGTCTCGGAAGAGACCATTCGGCGGGATCTGGACAAACTGGACAAAGAAGGACTTGCCAAGAAAAATTATGGCGGAGCGATCCTTAACGCCCACACGAATGAGGACCCTCCCTATGTTAGCAGACATCAGGTTAATATTGAGGCTAAACGAACGATTGCCGATCATGTTCTCCAATTAATTAATGATGGGGACAGTTTGGTGACGGATACGAGTTCAACCGTTTTTGAGGCTTTACGGAGAATTATAGAGGAGAAAAACAATCTTACGATTATTACGAATTCTTTGGTTGTATTATCCGAATTTCAACATTCTGGGCAAAAGCTAATTTCCACTGGTGGAATACTAGGGCCCGAGACTAGCTCCTTCGTTGGACATACCGCCTCGCAGACCATTCAAAAGTATAATGTGGACGTAGCCATATTCAGCTGTAAAGCGTTGTCTATGACTGGTGGGCTCAGCGATTCGAATGAAGAAGAAAGTGAATTAAAGATTCTTATGCAACAGCAGGCAAATAAAGTAGTTCTGCTCGCAGATCATTCTAAGTTCGACAGGACTGCATTCATCAAATTATTCAGTTTCGATAGAGTAGATTATATCGTTACAGACGAGAAGCCTTCTGAGGAATGGATCGAGTTTCTGAATAACTATCACGTATCTCTTATCTATGCACCCGCTGAGTAATCAGTAGGTGCATAGATAAAGATAGGGGGAAATCTTTATTTCACTAGTCGTTTAAAAGACCGCTTTTCTCTACGATCTTCAGCCACTCCCCAGTAATCAAATCATGCCCAGCCGCTGTCGGGTGAACGCCATCCCACAGCCAGTAGGCTACGTCTGTTCTATGAGTAGCTGCATCGAATGCTCCCTGTAAAGGAACAAACACAGCATTAAATTCCTCTGCAAGCTGCTTAACAACACCCTGATAATGAGTAATCCGCTCTTTCCATTCTTCTCATTGTTCTGCCGGAGCTCCGGTATTTAGAATAAAAGGCTCACACAAGACCAGCTTCGTTTGCGGAAGTACTTCCCCAGTTTCTTCAAGCACATGACGGTACGCACGTTCAAAACGGTCCGTTATACCACTTGGTTCCCCTTTCATTGTTCTCCAGAGATCATTAACACCAATTAAAATACTGATGATATTCGGCTGAAGGTAAATCGCATCCTCATTCCAGCGTGCATATAAATCGGAGATCCGATCCCCGCTAATTCCACGGTTATAGAACACGAGATTCTGCTCAGCCCGTTCGTTGGCTATCTTGCCGCCAATGATATATGCATAGCTATGTCCTAGTGTAAGTTCTGCAATTATTGGAGCCAGTAAGCCAGCGCAGGTGGAAGAGAACGCCAAAGCTGTTGATGCCGTTTTATCCCTAGATACTTTGGAGAGAATTGAAGAGATTCTAAAGCCGGTAGCCGATTTCGCTCCAGCGAGATAATCTAAAAGAGGTTGTACCAAAAGCCACAGCAATTGGCTTAGGTACAACCTCTTTTTTCTTAAGAAATCAATTTGGATTCTTCGGCTTGTTCAGCCGCCTTTTCGATATAACGCTCCAGCGGCTTCTTGAGCGTTAGCGCCAGTAAGAGTGCAATTACACCGAATAGGATCAAATATAGACAATCGCGAATCGCCACTTCCGGCAGAATCCCCCCTACCGCCTCCCGCATCAAACTAATCGCATAAGTAAATGGCATAAACGGATTCAACATTTGAAAGAAATGGCCTGTTGTACTGATTGGAAACGTACCGCCAGAGCTTGAGAATTGAAGCACCATAAATACGATCGCTATCCCCTTCCCAACGTTGCCGAATACGGAGACAAGCGTAAAAACAATCGTCACGAATACGATACTAATTAATACTGCAAAAAGGACAAACCACACCTTGTCCACCACATAACATTTCAGAATAAAGATATTACCAAGTACAGCCACCAACGCTTGCAGAATCCCAACCGTAAGAAACGTCAGCAGACGTCCAAAATACAATTGATACCGCTTGTACACAATTCCCTCAGTATCCACTCCCGTTCGGAGAAGTGAGATTAGGAGTGTGCCACCCACCCATAAGGAAAGTACAACATAAAAAGGAGTCATAGCCGAACCATAATTCGGAATAGGATATAACTTATTCTCTTTTAATACTACCGGATTGGCCAAAAAATCACTTTTTCTCTTAATATCCCCTCCGAGCAGCTCAGCAATCTCTCCCAGATCTACCTCATCTTTGATCTGACGGATGGTAGCTGCCGCTTTACGAATCGAATCTTCCAGTATCGGAAGATCATTTCGCACCATATCCGCTGCGATCGCCACTCCCTTATCCGCACGGGGGAGACCTGTACGAATCAGATCAGAGATCTGGTGCACCCGTTCCTCGACAGCCGGCAGATCCTGACGGACGAAATTTGCGGCTTGTTGTATCTTTTCTCCTGCAACAGGCAAGCTGCTCTGAATTAGTGGAAGTGTATCACGAACAAAAGTACCAAAGCTCTGTGTCTTATCTGCGACGCCACTAGCTTCTGTATGTACCGCTCCACGAATAGCTGGTAAGTCCTGCTGTAGACTAGCCAAGCTTGATTGTCCGAACTCAATCGCTGCCATAGTCTCCTCAAGAAGAGTACCCAGCGCCGATAGACGATCCGGAACTTGTTCCAAGGCAGTGGCTGTAGTCTCAGCAGCAGTGGATATTTTCTCTAATGTATTTTTTATAGCAGGGATAGTTGCCACTTCATAGTCGGAAATAAGCTTCGCAATGGCTACGTTCCCTTCGCCAGATTTAAGACCCAATTGCTTAACATTACTCAGATCAGGCTGACCCTCATTTTGTAGATCCGTCGCCAGCGAGTTTACCAAAGAAGTCTGTCTGCTCAAGGCATTGTTTACAGCCTTCAAGGTGCCAATCTCAGCATTAGGTACTGTTCCTGGTGAGAATGTATTCAGTGCCGATAACAAAGAAAGCGTATGATCCATCACGTTACTTCCCGACACCAGCTGAGCGGAAACTGACTCAAGTTGCTCGCGTACCGCTTGCGGGTCAATATCTTCTCCTTGCAGCAGTTCAGCAAGCTGAACTACTGAATTCTGCGTTTTTTGCAGCAGGTATATATTCTGTTTGAGGGCGGCAGGCACCGCTTCAAATGCAGCATTACTCTTCTCTAAAAACTGTTGAAGCTCTAGAACAAAATCATTTCCAGCAGTTGCAATCTTGTCGGCCTTAGGTAGCGCAGTTAGGGCAGTGCTAACAACTTTATTTGCTTCCGTAAGACCTTCCGACGCCTTGTCCATGATTTGCTCAACTTCACCAAAATGATTATCAAGTTGAACGATTAGCTGTGCTGCTTGTTCAATTTTGGGTAGCTTATCCTGCAGCTCCCCTAAATGATCTGCAATATTGGCAATTTGAGGCCAATGTTCAGCTACTTTTTCTAAAGCCAAACCCGCCTGCTCAACCTCTGGCAGTTTATTCTCCAGCTTAGAGATGCGCTCTGCCGATGCATGAATTTGCGGCCATTGCTCCTCAATTTTCAATACACGTTGGCCTGCCGTTTCAATCTCGGGTAAACTTGCCTCTAACAGAAAAAGTCCTTTTTCTACCCTGCGTATAATAGGCAATTCAGATTGGAACTTTGTATCGATTTGCTTTAAAGCCGTAAATACCGTTTCGCTAATCGTTTCTGTAAAATTCTCACTGATCTGTGTCGTAATTGAAGAGGCACCTTTATCCGTGATTTTAGGAGCTATCGCATTTATTTTCTCATTGACGGTGTATTCAATCTCTGGTTTCACGATCCTGCCTTCAAGGATTCCTGTCATTCTTTTGGAGAAATCAGCAGGGATAACAATACTCGCATAATAATCTCCACGTTTCACACCATTGTGCGCAGCTTCTGCATCTACGAAGGTCCAGCCTAAACTTTTATTATTCCGAAGACTTTCCATGACATCATTGCCGATATTGAAGCTCTTATCCTTCACAGTGGTCCCTTCATCCAAACTGGTTACAGCAATCTTAATGCCAGAGGTATTACTGTAGGGATCCCATACTGCTGCAACGTTAAACCAATCATACACAGAAGGTAACACCACCAAAGCAGCGATCAGAAACACGGCCACAGGAACTTTAAATACGTTGCGCCAGTCGTTCCTATAAATCCGTAGTATTCCACCCATTCGTTGCTCCCCCTAATCTGTATGTTTTGACATTTTAATATGCCCGAGGAGGCAAACTTTTACTATTATTTTTAGTGGATTCATGACCGGCATCGTTTTTCAGAAATATTTTTAAAAAATTGCAACAAAACCTGCTCGTTTAACGTATTAGAAGTATATAGCCCGTTTAGGAAAAAACGTAGCGGGTAATAAGATATATACAACCTTTTTACATATCTCAAGGGGGAGATTTCTAATGTTTAAGAAAAAGTCAGCGTATGTGTTACCGGTTGTTGTTTTATTGTTTCTTTCCCTAATTACTACTGCTAGTACCGTTGGAACACGAGTGGATGCGCAAGATAGTGGCAAGACTCAGCAACAGACGGTATATATCCATACTATTCAATCCGAGAATGGCAAGCTTTCCATTACAGCCGATGAAATAAACTGGTATCAGGGTGCTGATGCTGACCGAGTCTTTGCTGAAAGAGACCCAGAAGGTGCAGCAGAAATTGGCGGAGCTCCAGACAGCTATTATATTGTTAATGACGTTGATACACTGACAACCTATCCGATCGCGGATAACGCAACAGTCACCATGCAGATCTTTGATCACACTGGTAACATTGAGGACTTAGACATTCAATGGAACGAAGCTATCACCTTACAGCAATTTATCGATCAATTTAATAAAACGGATATTTTCGACCTAAGCCAGTTCCCTTATCACCTTACGATTCAGGACGGCGTAATCACTTCCATCGTGCAACAATATATACCTTAAGCAGCAACACATGACATATGAAAAAGAGGGTTACCCAGCGGCCATTTACATGGCTTATCGGTAACCCTCTTTTTTTTGCAAAACGGATTATTTTTAGTCATCCTTAACAGGAGCTCCAAAATTCGGCGTGCCATCTTCATTCCAATGGAAGACCTGTGCTCGAGTATGACGGTTTGGATCATATAGTGGATCGCCTGTAATTTCTTTATAATTGCGGCAGTGGTAGATAAGCACATCTTCCCCACTTTCATTGACGGTAAAGCTATTATGGCCTGGACCGAATTTTCCATTTTCTTCATTCATTTGGAATACAGGATTTGGTAGTTTAGTCCATGAAGCTGCCTCAAGAAGATCGCTGTCTTCATCCGCTACTAATAGTCCCATGCAATAATTGAAGTCGGTAGCACTCGACGAGAAGCTGATAAAGATACGACCATTTCCTTTCAGTACTGCTGCGCCTTCGTTTACTTTGTATCCAACTCCTTTTCTAATACTTTCTATAAAAATAGCATAGACAAAAAGGCTTGTAAATATATTTATTTAAACCTTTTAATACTTTTATAAAATAAATAGTGAAAGTAACATGATTCTAATTAAAATCCATCTTATTCGTGAATTAGTTTCATTAATTTTTAAATTAAATTAGATTAAATGCAAAAAAAAGGGAAAAATCTCCCCTTATTTTTATCATTATACAAAATAAGGAAGGATGCTTTATTTATATGCTATATTAGTTTATAATTTCATGAAACAGTATTCATTTATGACCATTTGGAAGAAGGTATTGATAAATTGATCTATATTAAAGATTTAATGGGCGGTCTTGAAATATTCAAGGCGCTTAGTTCTGAAATTAGAATCCTCATACTCGAACTTTTAGCTACCAATCAAGCACTGAATCTGAATGAAATTGCCAAGAAGCTGAATCTCAGCAATGGTGCAATCACGATGCATATTAAAAAGTTAGAAGAAAGCGGTCTCATCGAGATAAACACATCCGTAGGTAAACACGGTATTCAGAAGGTCTGCTATTTAAATAAGGATAAGCTTATTGTTGATCTTCGCAGCAAGGATGTTGATAATCTCTACGAAGTAGAAATTCAAGTAGGACATTATAGCAACTATCAGGCTTTTCCGACCTGCGGACTTGCTACCAAAGACAGCATTATCGGCGACTTCGACGAGCCCCGTTATTTCGCTGATCCTCAGCGGATTGAATCTGAGATCATTTGGATGGCTGAAGGCTTTCTCGAATATAGAATTCCAAACTATCTTAAAGCCAATCAAACGTTCCGCGAAATCCAATTCTCGATGGAGATTGGCTCTGAGGCCCCTGGATCTAACGATAACTATCCCTCCGATCTTTATTTCTACTTAAATGGAATTGAAATCGGCTACTGGACTAGTCCTGGAGATTTCGGAGACACCCGTGGAACGTTTAATCCAGACTGGTGGCCACCACATTTAAACCAATACGGTATGCTCAAACTGATCCGTATTAATAATGAAGGAAGCTTTATTGACGGTTGCCGGATTTCTGACGTGACCCTGGATGACATCCAGCTTGATTACAAGAGCGAGCTTACTTTCCGGATAGCCGTAACGGACAAGCCTGTAAACAAACGCGGGCTCACTATTTACGGCAAACATTTTGGCAACTATAGCCAGGATTTACTCGCGAGAGTACTATATGATGTACATGAAGTAGAAATTGGCGCTTCTCGTACTGCCGTTACCTTATCAGAGCAAAATAATTCCTAAACAAAAAGACCTTAGCACCAGCAATAACTGGTCTAAGGTCTTCTTTCGCTTTGTATATTTTTTTGAGTTTGACTCATAATAACCTTGTCTCCCAAACCACCGAGAAGGAGTGTTTCGAATGCGCGAAGGTCTAATTCCCGCTGTTCTTGGAACCGTCGTAACCGCTTCAAGCGCCGCTTTTCTTGGAAGCAAGTATAAGATGGCAGCAACAGGCGTACTTGGATTTGGTCTGGCTCATATCGTATTGGGTGCCATTGATCTGTTTGAGCATCGGTAAGGATTGGAAGATGCCGGGTGGCGGAAACACTGCCCGGTTTTTTTGATTTATATAGGCATTTTTAAGGCCAATAGCGGCAACCCTATTCTCCCTCTGCTCTGCAACCGAGCTCACAAAAAGAAGGGCTGTCTCATGAGCTATTTTCATAGCTTATAGGACAGCCCTTCTTAGCATTGTTGAATATTTATTTTATAGCAATATAAAACAAACGTTCCGCATCATCATCCGCCTCTATCCATTCGAAATCGGCGTAAGTCTTCACATCACTAAATCCAGCCTTAAACAGTTCATCCTTCATCCACTGGGGATCGTAGGCACGCTGAACATGCGTTTCTTCGAAACGACGATATACATCACTCCGTCCCTCTTCGCGAGCGAAAATGGACAGATGATGTTCTATTTCGCGGCGTGGAACATCCATCTCACAAGTCCAAATATAGGACACCGACGGTTCGTCCAGAATAAAGGGCTGCTCTTCTTCATAACGGATCAGTGTGTTCGGATGATGCACATCGAACAGAAAGGTGCCGCCTTGCTTCAGACCTGCAAAGGTACTAGCAAAGACAGCTCTGACATCGTCTTCTTCCAGTACATAGTTCAGACAGTCACAGAAAGAAATCACAGAATCTACAAGCTCTGGAAGCTCCCATTCCTTCATGTTTTGTCTGATCCAACGAACACTACCTTCGCGCAAAAAGCGCCGTCCCTGGGGATGCTCCTCCATTTTGCGCTGTGCCACTGAGAGCATGTCTGAAGATAGATCGATTCCGGTCATATGATATCCTGAACCCGCCAAAGGAATAGTGATACTCCCGGTGCCGCAGCCAAGCTCAGCCACGGTTACAGGCTTACCGTATTTGCTCCATGCGGTTTCAGCAAAGGAGATCCAATCAGGATACGGCATATCTGCCATGAGCTCATCGTATACATAAGCAAATTTCCCATAGGAAGACACTGGTACACCGCTTTCTATTACAACATTTAATATGATTCTGTTATTGGCATTTAAACGAGAAATATAAGGATAAAGTATAGTGTGAAACTTATACTTTATCCTTATATTTAAAATTATTCAGTTGTTTCTTCATTTCCCTCGGTTGAACCTTCCTCTTCCTTAGGAGCAAGATAAGTCCAATTCTCTTTTTGAGTAATATGGCCTTCCTTCATCAGCTTTCCAAGCGCACGCTTAAAAGCTGATTTGCTAATTCCGAAACGCTGCTTAATAATATCCGGTGGTGTTGCATCCGAATAAGGCATCGCTCCACCCGGACGGGCATGCAAGAATTCCAAAATCGTGGCAGAGTCTACATCCATGCCTACTTCTTTACGGAGACCCATAGAAAGGTTAACACGACCATCTTCGCGAATATGGGAGACACGTGCTTCGAACTGCTCTCCAAGTCGTAGTAGACGACTCCGTTCAGAGGAGTGGACCATACCGATAATACCAAAGCCTAAAACCCCAGCATCTACAAGAACAAAAGTCCCCATCTGCAGCGGTTTGTACACCCGGGCTGTCACAGTCTGTCCCATCCAGGATTCAGGCGCAGGAAGAGCTAGCGGAGCTAGTTCCTGTTCTCCAGCTAATTTAGCGCGAAGACGCCCCTGTTTATCATGCTCCATAATCGCATACACATAGTCTCCGATCTGAGGGCGCAGCTCTGGAAGCTCTGGAAGCTCACGAATGGGCAGCAGCAGCTGCCGTCCTAGACCCATTTCCAAGAAGCAACCTAGACGCGGATGGATATCAGCCACTTCCAATAAGGCCATTTCCCCCAATGTTAGAAACGGTTTCTTCATCGTTGCCGCTAGACGATCCTCGGTATCAAAGAAGATGAAGACTTCTACTTTATCGCCTGTCTTAACCTTCTCGGTAAGCTCTGTATAATGCAACATAACATCCTGATCTCCTGCATTCAGGAAAAATCCGTATGGGGATACCTCTCTTACTACATTAAGTGTAACTGTAGTTCCTGCAATCAGGCTCATACAGTCTCCACTACCTTCGCATCCGACCACAGACGCTCAATATTGTAGTATTCACGTTCATCGCGGTGGAAAATATGAACGATAACATCTCCGAGATCCATCAGCACCCAACGTGCTGAATCCATTCCTTCGATCCCCTTAATTACGCCGCCTGCTTCATGGACCACTTTGCGGACTTCGGTAGCGATGGACTGAACTTGGGTATCCGAATTACCGTGACATACAACAAAGTAATCACTAATCGGTGAAACTGTACGCAGATCTAATGCCACTACGTTCATTGCTTTTTTATCTTCCACAGCCTTAAGGGCCAGTTCTAACAGCTTGCTTGGTTGTACACTCATATTTTATCCTCCAATATTCTAACTAAATCATTACGCGCCAGTACCGTTAACGGAAAGATCACCCGGCGTTTTTCCAGTAGCAAACTAATCGTAGAATCAAATCCGGCGACTAGTCCATCTTCCAAACTTACTTTTGCCAGCTTACGTATCTTATCAACCCCTGGAAAATCGCGGCCAGGCTCGATATAGTCGGCGAGACAGACAATTTTCTCAAGTAAACTCATGTCTTCACGACCTGAGGTATGAAAACGGATCGCATTAAGAATATCTGGATCCGTGATCCCATAATCTTGCTCTGCTACATAGGCACCTACTTCCGAATGCCACAGCTGCTTGTCATGCTTCAGAAGATTCAAGTTCAGATGATTCTGCTCGATAATCTCCTTCATTCTCTCCACAGGCCAATACTTGGCCACATCATGCAGAATTGCCGCTGTCTCCGCACGCTCAGGATCAGCGCCGTATTGCTCCGCTAGTTGAATGGATGACTCCATGACGCCCAGTGTATGCTTCCATCGCTTAGCAGGCATTTGTGTCGAGACCGCCTCAATCAGAGCTTCGCGGCTGTATGCCATACAATCCACTCCTTTGAACATAATCGAACACTGCCTCAGGTACCATATAACGAATGGATTTGCCAGTTGCAGCCCGTTCTCTTAACATTGTTGACGAAATATCAACCAGAGGCATATCTGCTAGTAGTACCTTTTCTGCTATATAGGTTGGCAATGCGTCTAGATCAAGAGATGTTCCCGGACGACCTACGCCGATAAATGTAAGCCGCTGCACAAGCTCTTCAATCTCGTTCCATTTCGGTAAATACTGGACCATATCCGCTCCGATGATGAAATAAAGATCGAAGTGCGGATACGCCTCTTGCAGCCGTCTTATGGTCTCATACGTATAGGATACACCACCTCTGACAACTTCCCAATCTAATGTGCGAAAAGCTTCATGATTGTGTATCGCTTCCTGCACCATTGCCAGCCGATCTGCTCCAGATACCCCAGCCTCATGTTTATGAGGCGGAATATGTGAAGGCATAAACCATACTTCTTGAAGTCCATAAGTTTCTCTAGCTGCTTCCGCTGCCATCATATGACCAATATGAAGTGGATCAAAGGTACCTCCCATAATTCCAACTTTCAAGAGGACGACCTCCTCAGTAGTATGCTTTCAGGTATTAGCGTGGCAGCTCAATGGTTTTGTTATCACGTGATTCTTTGTACAAGACAATGGTCTTTCCGATCACTTGTACAAGCTCAGAACCCGATTGTTCGGCAAGTAGCGCACCGATTTCCTTGGGATTCTCAATATTGTTGCTCAGTATACTAATCTTCATAAGCTCACGCTTCTCAATAGCTTCTTCAATGTGGCGTACGAGGTGATCGTTTACTCCACCTTTGCCCACTTGAAAAATAGGGTCAAGGTGATGCGCCAATGAACGAAGATACCGTGTTTGTTTTCCAGTTAACATAAATGAATAACTCCTTAATTAACATATATTATTACCCTAAAATGATGAATCCATTTCTTACTCTTTTCCACCCAGACAATGGAGTATGGTCTGTCGCATGATTTCCGTAGGAGCAGGCTGCCCTGTCCAATACTCCAGTGCATAAGCCCCTTGATAGACAAACATCCCGAGGCCTCCATGAATCGTACAGCCTCGTTCAAGTCCTTCTAACAATAGACGCGTGCGCAGTGGATTATAAATCAGATCACTTACGACCATCCCTGTACGAAGCAGTTCAGGATCTATAGGTGTCTCATCCATATGAGGATACATTCCTACGGAGGTTGTATTGATTAGTACATCAACACCATCTAGCATTTCGGCTACTTCGTTCATGCTAATCCCAATCACATTCCCTTTGCTCTGGCACTCCGCAGCCAATTCCTGTGCCTTATCAACACTGCGATTAGCGATAAGGATAGAAGAAGGCTTCTCCTGAAGCAGTGCGGCAACAATTCCTCTTGCTGCTCCACCGGCTCCAATCACCATTATCTTCGTACCTGACAAATCAGAAATGGCTTCCGCTTTAAGCGAACGTACATAACCGATTCCATCCGTATTATATCCGGTGAGTATCCCGTTATTATTAACAATCGTATTGACTGCACCAACGGCTACCGCACTTTCATCTAATAGATCCACATAAGCCATCACCGCAACCTTATGCGGAATCGTCACATTTACCCCACGGAATCCAAGCGTGCGAATCGCTTGCACTGCATCCTCCAGATTCTCTGGAAGGATATGAAGCGGCACGTAAGAACCCGGAATTCCCAGTGCTTGCAGTGCTGCTTCATGCATAATTGGAGATTTTGATTGTATAATAGGATCTCCCATTACGCCCAGTAAAATATTCCCGGTATTGTAGCCCTCGGTTGCAGTTATCAAAGACACTGTAATAGCCTCCCCGTTAGATCATCGAAGGGCGGGTAAGCACCTTCACACCACGCGGAACGTGGATAGCCACGACTGCGCCTTCTGTCCCGTTGACCTTAATCCAGCCCAAACCTGAAATATATAGATCGCTCCGACTGCCTTTATTAATTCGGAACTCATGCCGTTGCCATGGGGGCAGCTTGTCCATCCGGTCACTTCCTGGAGGAGACAACATTTCACCACGATGGTCCGCATAAAGGGAATCTGCTCGTTCCAGTTTGGTGCGATGGATTTTTAGAGTACCACTAATAAAGCAAGTGAACGATTGATGGGGACCTTGCACGAAATCAAAACGTCCCAGTCCACCGAAGAATAGCGTCTGTCCTTCATTCAACTGATAGACAGCAGGCTTCAACGGATTAGCCGGCATAACTGCATCCAGATCCTGACGCTCAACTAGTTCACTATAACGCCATGGATACACGATCCCTGGCGTATCTATAATATAGTGGCCATCGTCTAGTGGGATTTTGACCGTATCGAGTGTTGTACCAGGGTAACGCGAAGTGGTTAACTCCTGCTCCAAATCACTATAGTCCGAAATCAAACGGTTAATAAGCGTGGATTTCCCTACATTCGTAGCACCCACTACATAAACATCACGCCCACCACGCAGTTCTGTTACGGCTTCCAGTAAACGGTCAAAGCCTTGATTACGTTTCGCACTACAAAGTACGATTTCAGCTGTCCGCAATCCCTCTTCTTTACAGCGTTGTTGCATCCAGTTACGCAGTTTATTCCAGTTCGTAACCTTAGGTAGCAGATCACATTTATTCACTGCAAGAATAACTGGGTTATTACCGACAAACCGCTGAAGGCCGGAAATCAAACTGCCTTCAAAATCGAAAATGTCAACAATATGAATAACAAGTGCATTTTTCTCCCCTACTCCACTCAGCAAGCGAAGAAATTCATCCTGGTTCACAGAAACAGATGAAGCCTCGTTATAATTCTTAATCCGGAAACAGCGTTGGCAAATCACAGGGTCCCGATCTAATGCGACTTCCGGAAGGTATCCTGGTTGATCCTTATGCTCCGTCTGAAGCTTGATGCCACAACCGCTACACTTCTCAGGACGCTGTGTTTCACTTTGTTCGTTCATTACTATTTATCCTCCTCGTGCCACAATCCTTTTTTACGAAGCCGTGTCAGAGCAATTCGCTCTACCCGGCGATTAAATCTTGTGCCGAACCCTTCATCCTTAACGGAGATTGGCAGAACCAATACGGTATACAGGCCAAGCCGATTGCCGCCGTATACATCTGTAAGCATTTGGTCTCCCACCACAATCGTCTGCTCCGGTGGCAACTCCATCTGCTTCATCGCTTTGAGAAAAGGAGCATTACTCGGTTTACGAGCCTGATGCACAAATTCAATATTAAGCGGTGTAGCAAAGCGTGACACCCGATCCATGTTGTTATTGGATACGATGATGAGCTTAAAGCCCACTTCCTTCACCTTCTCAAACCATAACAACAGCTCCGGAGTAGCCACAGGCGCTTTGGCACCGACCAGTGTGTTATCCAGATCCGTAATGATTCCACGGTATCCCTGTCGATACAGCTCTTCTAGAGAAATATCGAATACCGTATTCACCCGGAGTTTGGGAACTAACATTTCAAACAATACGTTCACCTCGATTTCATACAAAAAACTATAACATACTACATGCGCTACGCAAATAAATCTATAGCAATGATTTACTGCATGAACGCTATTTCTTGGATCTTATCGTTCTCCGCAGCCGCAAAGCTTCAGTATACACGCTCTGCCAGTCTTTGTCTTCAATAACATCAGGGCTATACTTCGCTTGTTCAAACATCGTTAGCAGTGAAGAAAGATGATTGGCCACAGCAGGTCGTTCCTGACTCCAACGGACTACGGCTTCACGCAATGTTTCATGCTCTTCCTTCATCATTCCCTTACGATGCAAATACCTTACCCAACGCTCAGTTTCAGCCACAACTTTCTGATCAGGCGTTAAAGGCCGGCCCATTCGCATCTGTTGAACGAAGAAGCGAAGCTTAAAGCGAATATGCCAAACTTTAAAAATAGACCAGGATAATAATATAACCACTGCCGCCAAAATTACCCATAAACCCACATGGAAGCCTTGATCTGCTTGTGCATTAGTTACAGGTGCAGGTGTAGGTTCTGCCGTTTCATCTTGATCTTCCGGATCTGTCTCAGGTATTTGCTCATTCTTAGTCAGTAGAGGAGCATTAAACCCCGGTGTAGCTTCAACAGGAATCCAACCATACTCACCAAAATAGACCTCTGCCCAGGAATGGGCATCTGCATTGGTAATCGTGTAATTGTTATTTGCCGCACCCACCTGCTGCGCCAGATTCATAGGCAATTCCGGCTGTTCTCCAGGTGCATAACCCTTAACCCATCTTGCAGGAATGTTTAGGGAACGTGCCATAGTGACTAGTGCCGTAGAATAATAATCACAGTAACCTTCCTTCAGCTCGAATAAAAATCCATCTACAAAATCCTCACTTGAAACACGTGCTATATCCGGCTTGTTGGTATAGGGAAAGGTTTGTTGTAAGTATTGTTGCAAAAGTGCTGTTTTTTCATACGGTGTTTTTCCTTGTGCTGTAATTTCCTCGGCCAGATCTTTGACCCGTTGAGGGAAGTCATCAGGCAACTGAAGAAAGCTTTCCTCCAGATCATTACTTTTGTATAGCTCCTCATAGGTCTTTGCTGTCAATTCCTGAACAGGAATGACGGGAACTTCAGAAGTCAGCACAAAGGTCGAAGGATAGTCGAGTTTCTTCCCATCCAAATCCCATAGAAGCTCACTATCACGATCTCTCCAGAAAAGCCCCTCGGCTGCCTCACCATTCAATGAATCCACCGAAGTTACAGAATAAGCACCGAATAACACTGGAAATTCATTATTGTTAAGCACTTTAACCGTCTGCTTCAATGTGCGGGTAGTGACCTTAGAAGCCACACTTTGCTCCAGGGATTTCCCCGTCTCCACCTCTTCTATAGGTCCTCGCTTCAATCGATCCTTATCCGACCATCCACTTCCAGAATAGACTCTACGAGTTTCTCCTCGCATATAAACACGTAAATCTGAAACCACTGTCATCACCGGGGTATAATCGAAGTTAAAGCCCCCGCCCAGGTTGTCATCATTCAGACTATAGCCAGACGAAGTATTGTTAACCGAGGAACTTGAGCCCGTATTGGAATTCGTTGTTCCAGTTGTACTCTTACCAGAAGACTTCCCAATTCCATTCCACTCTTGCCACGCCGTATAAGGATCCGTCAAAGTAGGCCTTACATCCGGCATATTCACACCGATTAAAATAACCAGAGAGAAGACGATTACGATATTCATGACTATTTTCGAGGGATATTCCAGCAAATGTACCCATCCACGCGGATAATGTAGCTGAAAACTTCTCAGGTGCTGGCTGACAAGCCATCCCATACCCGCAAATACCGTCCAAGCCACTTCCTGCCACAATACAATAGATGTAAAGGAATCAAGAGCTGCCAGCGCTACAATGTTCATTCCTATAAACCATAAGATACGCTTCTTCGAGGATACCCACCAAGACGACAGCAACAGCAAGGCAGAGGCACCAAGAGCAAACCAGATATACGGGACCATATACACACTAATATCTTGGAGCTTATCCAGAAGGGTCGTAGCCCATGGATCAGGAACATAAATTCCATCATTAGAAATGATGCGGTAAACGATATAGATAATAGCTACTGCTTCCATAATCAGTCTGAATTGAACTTTAACAGGGATAAAAATCTCAATGACGGTAATCGTTAATAGGGCAGCCCATACAGAAGCAGTGGTTTGATTTAACCAGATGGGTTCCGTATAAGAAATCCACTGCTGTGCAATAATCAATAGCCAAAATAGGCCGACGGAACGGTGCCAAGAGAATTTTATCTGATTCCACCAGGTTCTCATATCATCCTTCCCCTCCTAACACGGAGGGAAGCTCTTGAAGCGAGCTAATACCATAACCGGTTATTCCACGAGACCTAAGGACGTCTATCCAATCGTTACCACTACTATTTATCTCTGCGGAATTTCGCACATGAATGTGAGAAGCAGTCATTCCTCTGCTGTCAGCCCAGCGTAGTGCATCAAGTACAGGCTGTCCACGCTGTGGACTAATTAACACGAAGTAAGAGCCCTTAGGAAACATACGGTATCCTTTTTCCAACCGGGAGATAAGCGGACCTCGCCCCTCAGCGTTTAGATCGATTAAATATTGAATCATCTTCTGACGCTCAGCAGCACCTTCAACGGGTGCGAACACCTTCGTCGTCTTATCCAAACAACACAGACCAATTCCAATTCTCTCTCGAATGCCGAAGCCGAGGAGTGATGCCGTCACCGAAACTGCTAGTTCGAATTGATTTGTATTCATATAAGCTGATGTGCTTCCGTCAAGAACTAGAATGGTTTTGGGAATCGACTCATGCTCAAACTCTTTGGATTTCCAAGAGCCTGTCTTAGCAGTAGCGTTCCAGTGAATTCGCGTCAAGCGATCACCATATACATAGTCACGGACGCCATTAATCTGTGTGGTTTCACGGCGAGATTGAACAACGGATGTCTGCGGCCCAGATAGCCGGGACTTTCTCTCATATAACTGCCAGCGCGGAACGTAGATCGCACGAGGCAAAACCTGAAATTGTCCTTCCGATAAAAATGTCCCCTTATGCTCGACAAGCCCAAATATATCTTGGCTGATAATATCTGTATTAGAGAACATGTAAGTTCCACGCTCTAAGGCTGGTGTCTGAAACTTTAGTTCTCCAATGCCTCTGAGGCTTGGGATCACACTTTCTTCAAATACCCACGATTCTCCATTATGCCGCTTAAGAACCTCCCTTACAACAACGTAAGGCAAGGGCAAAATCCCGGGAATTGTAACCTTTAATTTTACACGAAGATGCCCTCCGGCAGAGAGCAAATCCCCCTTGTCTTGTTCAGAATAAAGACTGCGTGTGCCCTTAGCTCGCCGAACGCCTCCTAAACCTCCAGCAATCAAATATGCAATAAGTACAGAGACCATGATAAACAACATAAATGCAGTTTTCCCGCCCTGAAAAAGTACATATAAGAGTGTAATGCTCCAAATTACAAGGATGCTTGCAAGTTTAGATGGCTGAATGATGGCTGCAACCGACGACAAATAACGTCTCATATCATTGCCTCATCGTAACAGGCACATGAATGCTCTGCAGAAGCTTTTGAAGCAAAGATTCTACACTAATATTATCTAGGCGCGACTCTGGACGCAGCAATATACGATGACCCAAGGCAAATGGAGTAAGGATCTTCACGTCATCAGGCAAAACGTAATCTCGTCCTTGCAAAAAGGCATAAGCTTTACATGCCATCATAAAGGATAGTGAGGCACGCGGACTTGCACCCAGCATTACAAGTGGATGTTCTCTTGTCTGCCGCACAATATCTAACAAGTAATTCAGCACAGGATCGCTCATGAAGATGTCGCGAATTTCTTCCTGAATCCTTGCAATTTGTTCCATGCTTGTTACTGGCGAAAGCCTGTCCACCGGTTGGCCTTCCTGATGGCTCAGCAATAAATTTTTCTCCGTCGCTGCATCAGGATATCCAAGGCTAATTCTCAGCATGAATCGATCTAATTGGGCTTCAGGCAGTGTATAGGTTCCCTCAAAGTCTATCGGATTCTGGGTAGCGCATAACATGAAAGGATGAGGAAGTGGATACGTTTCTCCATCTACGGTAACATTTCGTTCCTCCATCACTTCCAGAAGTGCGGATTGTGTCTTCGTAGTAGCACGGTTAATTTCATCGGCTAGCAAAATATTCGTCATCACCGGACCAGGCCGGAAATGAAACATCTCATCCCTAGGATGATAGACAGATACACCTGTAATATCACTCGGGAGTATATCTGGATTACACTGAATCCGGCGATATTCACCGGACATTGATCTTGAAAGTGCGCGTATTAGCTGGGTTTTTCCTGTTCCCGGTACATCCTCGATCAATACATGACCACCAGCAAGCAGAGCGGTTAACAATAATTGTATTTCAAATGATTTTCCAAGTATGCAGGATTCCAAATTAGTGCGTACAGCATTCATGGTGTGCATCGATTCTTGACGTACGGGCATATATAATCCTCCTAGCCAGAATAAGCAGTATTATTTATATTTTACATGATTAGAGGACCCAAAGTACATTGTTGAAGATCACGAAGTGAGGATACAAAAAAAACCATAAGATGAAACATCCTACAATTAATAAAATAACAAAAAAAAGATTGCCGTCTTTTTCTGACGACAACCTTTTCATGTAGCATCAATTTTACCCCTTCGGCCGTACAACTAAGGCTGCCAAAAAGGAGAACACAATAGCTGACGAAATGCCCGCACTTGTAATATCAAAAATACCCGTAACTACACCGATCCAGCCATCCCGCTCCAGCTCCGTTAATGCCCCATGAACCAAGGAGTTCCCAAAACTTGTAATTGGAATGGTTGCCCCAGCACCCGCAAATTTCACAAGTGGGTCGTAGATACCAAAAGCATCAGCAATCGCTCCAGCTACAACTAAGGTACTCATCGTATGTGCAGGTGTCAGCTTCAATACATCGAACATCAGCTGCCCTATAACGCAAATGGCTCCTCCAATCAGAAAAGCCCATAAGTAAATCATCATTATGCTTCACCTCCACTCTCTATGGCTACGGCATGAGCAACACATGGAATACTCTCTCCCTGTTGATAAGACAAAGGTGATAAAAGTGCACCCGTTGCCACTATTAGCACTCGTTTAAGCTGACCTTTTTTTAGACGCTTAAGGATATGACCATAGGTTACAACCGCTGAGCACCCGCAGCCACTTCCTCCAGCGATCACATATTTTTGTTTCTCCAAGTCGTAGATAAGCAGACCACAATCATCAAAAGTAGTTTGCTCCATAGGAATTCCCTCTTTGGCCAACAGGGTTTTGGCTATAGGTAACCCCACGGATGCCAGGTCGCCCGTAACAATTAAATCATAGTGCCCGGGCGATAGACCTGTATCCCGAAAATGGGCAGTGATTGTATCCGCCGCCGCAGGTGCCATAGCCGTCCCCATATTAAAAGGATCTGTCAAACCAAGATCCATAATACGTCCAAGTGTGGCTGACACCACGACTGGATGGGTACCAGAGCCGTCATTTTGACCCACTACAGCACAGCCCGAGCCTGTAACTGTATATTGCGCCGTTGGGGGTTTCTGTGAACCATATTCCGTTGGATAACGAAACTGCTTCTCTACTGTACAGTTATGGCTGGATGTTCCCGCTAGCGCATACTTACCGCCTCCAGAATCAACGATCATTGAGGCAATCGCAAGGCTCTCCATAGAGGTAGAGCAAGCACCAAAGACCCCGAGGTAAGGCACACCCAATTTTCTTGCCGCGAAAGAGCTGCTGATAATCTGGTTCATCAAATCTCCGCCGACAAAGAACTCCAGCTTTTCTTTATCGATATTTGCATTTATCAGAGCCAGCAGGGAAGCCTTCTCGAAAAGAGCGCGCTCCGCCTTCTCCCATGTCTTCTCATCCATTTCCAGCGTATCAAATATAAAATCAAAGTCTGCAGCTAAAGGACCTTCTCCCTCTTCTGGCCCTACTACAGCGGAAGAACCTAAAATAACGGGACGGTTCGTGAACTCCCAGGTCTGACTACCAAGCTGTTTCATGTATGTGCACCTCCGTCTACGCCCAAAAAGAGATAGACGATACCAATGATGAAAGCAGCGACGGCACCAAATACGATGACTGAACCCGCAAGCTTAAACATATTGCCGCCTACACCAAGTACAAGGCCCTCAGCGCGATGCTCTAGAGCTGCAGAGCACATACTGTTTGCGAACCCGGTCACTGGGACTGCAGTTCCTGCACCAGCCCATTGAGCCATTTTGTCGTACACGCCAAAGCTGGTCAGAATTACGGAGAGCAGGATCATCACCGCGACTGTCGGACTGGCAGCTTCTTTGGAGGTCATATCGAAGATTGCCATAAAAGCCTCCTGAATCCCTTGTCCAATAACGCAGATTATGCCGCCAGCAATAAACGCTCGTAAGCAGTTTTTGAATACGGGCCTAGCAGGAACAAAAGGCTTGGACAATTTCTCATAATCTTGTGGAGTCAGGGTGTCAAGTTTCAGCTTGACACCTGATTTCTTAGTTTTAGCCGGCATTGAGGCACCTCCTGAAAGTTAGGCGAAGGGGGCTGACAAGCATCATAGTACTCACTTTTAAGCCCCTTAAGTTGTTCTTCGCTTAGAAGTTTTCCTTATTGTTTGCCATCCTCCGCTTCGTTATGTCCCTCCAGTTCAGGAAAAATACAGTAACACAACAATCAGCAATAAAAAGAGCACAAAAATAAGCACTGCTTCTCTTTCCCTTGGATTGTGGCGCCAGTATCGTCTGCGCGTTCCGTTTCCTTGTAGGCTCCTACTTGATAATCCTACCTGCACCCTTCTTGGGGGTACGCTACCCGCTACCCTCATTCATCTTCGCATCCTTTCTAAGGCTCCTGCCACCAAAGCCTCTAATGTATAGTATTCGTGGAGCTCGTGCCCGGTGTTCATTGTCTCTTGTCATGGACAAGTGAGCCCAGAATGTTCATACTAGGTTGCAGGAAGAAATAACGATGCCGTCCATTATGGATAACATCCGTTTCTCGTAGAAATATAAGAATGATGTATAAATATGTTCTTATATTTTAATAAAGGAGTGAATTCATATGAATCAAGAAACATTGGACATGTTCAAAACACTTACCGAATTTCCCTCAGCCCCAGGATTTGAACGCGAACTCCGCGCTTACGTCAAGGATGCTATGACTCCTTATACTGAAGAGTTCGTACAAGATCGTCTCGGAAGTTTGTTCGGCGTACTGCGCGGCGAAGAGAACGGGCCAAAGATTATGGTCGCCGGGCATTTTGACGAAGTAGGTTTCATGGTAACTGGAATTACTAACACCGGAATGATCCGTTTTCAACCACTTGGCGGCTGGCTTGCCTCTGCTGTTGCATCCCAGCGCCTACATATCATTACACCTAAAGGAACGCTGACCGGAGTTGTTGGCAGTACGCCTATCCATTTGCTAAGCAACGAAGAACGTGGTAAGACTGGCGAAATCAGCAAAATGTATATTGATATCGGTGCAGACAGCCGTGAAGAAGCAGAAAGCTTTGGCGTTAGACCAGGCCAACAAGTTCTGCCGATTTGTCCTTTTACCCCCCTTGCTAATCCCAAAAAAATCTTGGCGAAAGCTTGGGACAACCGTTACGGCGTAGGTCTCGCCATTGAACTAGTTAAAGCATTGCACGGTAAAAAGCTGCCGAATACCGTTTTCGCTGGTGCCACTGTACAAGAGGAAGTAGGTCTGCGGGGCGCGCGTACTGCGGCTAATCTCCTGTCACCGGATATCTTCTTCGGTCTGGACGCGAGCGCTGCTGCCGATATGACAGGTGACAGCCAAGCATTTGGTCATCTGGGTAAAGGAGCTCTCCTGCGCATCTTCGATCCTACGATGGTTACACATCGCGGTCTGATTGAATATGTACAAGATACAGCGGATACTCACCGGATCAAATATCAGTATTTTGTATCCCAAGGCGGAACAGACGCAGGTCAGGTTCATGTTAGTGGAATTGGCGTTCCTTCCGCAGTAATCGGAATATGCTCCCGCTACATACACACCGCTTCATCAGTAATTCACAGTGATGACTACGATGCTGCTAAAGAGCTTCTGATCAAGCTGGTAGAAGGCCTTGACCGGACTACACTACAGACAATTATTGAGAACAGCTAATCGCATAAGGAATGAGAGAAGAAGCCCTCAAACACTTTTACAGTGATCGAGGGCTTCTTTTTATGTGAATAGAACTGATTTAAATCATATCTAGCGGTACTTTCCAAGAAGGTATTGGGAAAGCTTCGTCCAGCTTCCAAATTTCTTCATTACTTAGCGTAATCAAGCCTGCAGCGGCATTCTCAATGACGTGCTTACGAGAAGAAGCTTTTGGGATAGAAATAACATCCTCTTCACGCATCGTCCAAGCTAGCATAATCTGAAGCGGAGTTGCCTGATGCGCACTGGCGATTTCCTGAACGACTTCACTCTCGATTACTCCTTTTCGGAGTGAACCTGCTTGAGCAAGCGGTGAGTAAGCCATTACCGGGATCTTGTGACTTCTCTGCCATGGGAGAAGTTCAGTTTCAATTCCTCTGGACCCTAAATGATATAGAATCTGATTGGTTGCACAATGAGTTCCCCCAGCAATACCAAGCAGCTCTTTCATATCGTCGACATCGAAATTGGATACACCCCATCTTGCTATTTTTCCTTGAGAGACTAGTTTCTCCATACCTACAACAGTCTCTTCTAGTGGAATATCTCCCCGCCAATGCAGCAAGTAAAGATCCAGATGATCCGTATTCAGGCGTTTCAAACTTTCTCCACAGCTGCGGATAAGTTGCTCATTCCCGGCATGATGTGGATAGACTTTTGACACCAAGTAAACTTGATCCCGAAGGCCTTGGATAGCCTCACCTACTAAAAGCTCTGAGCGTCCGTCCCCATACATCTCAGCCGTATCTATTAAATCCATGCCTAGTTCCACGCCTAATCGCAGGGCAGCAATCTCTTCCTCCCTACGGGAAGCGTCGTCACCCATATTCCAAGTTCCCTGCCCAATTCTGGGAAGTGACGTTCCATCCGGAAGCAGCATGCGGTTAGATTGGTTCATTCTTGCGATTTCAGCCAAATGTTCGATTGAATCCTTAGTCATATTAAAAATCCCCTTATTGAAGTATTGTATACTTACTTTATACGACCTATAAGAACCTTTCTAAACATCTGAATCGTGTCCAATTTATAACTAATCTCTCTTTTGAAGAGAAAAAGTAAAGAATGAATACCTAACTAAGCTATCAGCTTTAGTCCCACAGCAGCCCCCAGAATCATAATAATACAGACGATCCGGCGCCAGTCTTTGGCCTCTCCATACAATATCATCCCCAGAATCGCTCCGCCGGATGCACCGATCCCCGTCCATACCGCATAAGCTGTTCCCATCGGCAGACTCTTCATAGCTAAAGACAGGAACAGAAAGCTTGCTCCAAAACCAAGAAAGAGCAGCGCGAACGACAGGAAATTTCGGTGTTTATTCAACCTATTAATCATAGCTACTCCAAACATTTCAAATAAACCAGCAACGACCAGAAATACCCATGCCATTTAAGACGCCCCCTTTACTTCGGCTTCTTTGGTCACCATTTTCAATCCTATAACGCCTGCCAGCAAAATAACCACTAGAACCAGCTTCATCAACTTGAACGGTTCTCCGAATAAAACCATGTCCGCAACTACTGTCCCTGCAGTTCCTAGACCAACAAACACGGAATATACCGTGCCGACCGGCAATTTGGTACTCGCTGAAATCATCACATAAAAGCTTATTATTATAGCTACCACAGTTATCAGCCACTCCCACATCGTGGCGGCATGTTTTAAGCCGATGACCCACATGACCTCGAAAACAGCTGCACCAACTACCTTTAACCACTCTGAATTGTTCTTCATTCCAAGCCCTCCTTCAATTCACTAACTTTATAATTGCCCACGAAACAAACAAATAAGCCCGGAAGGTCGTCGCCATATATGGCGATACCTCCCGGGCTTTTATCCCTCCGTGTAGACACGAACGATGCTGTTCGTGCGTTTTCCCTCGGACCAGACCAGCTGTGCACCAGCTGCGGAACCCTAGAAAACAATAACTATTAAGTTACATCGTATGGTAGCAAATCTGGATGATAAAATCAACCTTTTCTAAATAAAAAAAGAGCAAACTCATAGCAACTATGAAGAGAGGTTGAAGCTAAGCGTTAATTCCATTTCTTTAAATCCATTTATTCAATATTATGGTACAATTTAAGAAAATACAGCTTATAATGAACAACTGAGAGGGCGATCGATAATGGTCTTTGGGATACTGTTTATTGGTGTTATAGTATTTATAATCGTACAATCCGTAGTTCGTAATGGTTCAAACTCGAACAGCAACCGATTTGAAAGAAATAGACGAGATGACGCCGCCAGCATGTCTTTTATGGCAGCTAGCCATCCAGATCTGCTGGATCCAAATAATCCGAATCATTCTAATCACCAACATCAACATCACCATCAACACCATCACGGGAGCGAATCCCATCACCATTCCGGACATGACAGCGGTCATAGCTGGGGTGGGGATAGCGGACACAGTGGCGGGGGAGATTTCGGCGGAGGAGATTCCTGTGGCGGTGGCGGATGTGATTAGAGCGTTACTCTATAATAAAAGGAAAAGGGCATCCCTGATATTGCTTCAGGAATGCCCTTTTTATGTTTATAGACCTTTTAATACATCAAGAATCTTTGCTTGCGTGTGACTTAAAAATTTCTCAGCACCGTGCGAGTGTAGTGGTTCACTCCAAACAAATCCATCGCCTTCGTATCTAGGGATGATATGCATATGGTAATGAGTCAAATCGTTAAACTTCCCACCGTCTTGGCATATGCGTATGCCATCTGGTTTGAACAAAGTCTTCAGAACAGCCGATAACCTCTTCGACCCGTCCATTATCGCATAGGAAGTCTCTGAATCGATTTCTTCGAGATCCAGGTAATGCTTTTTAGGAAGGATCAGAATATGCCCTTCGTTAAACGGAGCGATATCTAGCACACAAGTTATAAATTCATTCTCATATACTACTTTTACGTTAGGCTCAATTCCGTTTGCAATCCGACATCCCAAGCACTCCATATTCGCACACTCCATCCCATAATCAAAGGTCATCTTTATTATTAATTAAATTGAAACCGGCTGAGAAGCACCTCACCGTTAAAGACTACATAAACATCGGTAGTACCAGGCTCCACGGATACTTCGCCAGTCAGTGTGCTCCACTGTTGCAGAACTCCACCAGAAGGGACTGTCACGGTTCCAACCAGTTTCCCAGCTGCGCTTCCAGTTCTGATCTCAATGCTGCCACCTTTTGCGGAGGAGACCAGAGCTTCAATTGCTACTGCTCCATGATCGAACAATACGTCATTAAAAGCGATCCAAGCGCCCTCTTTTACCGGATGTACCGAAGCCCCGCCTGCTTTGCATTCGTCCAGATATACGCCTTCGTAGTCATCATAGTTCTCTGCTTTGGTGTTGTTATATAAATTCCGGGAAGGTATAATGTCCCCTTTAACCTTTACTATTGAGGACAACTTAATATCAGCAGAAGAACGGCCGATCAGAAGCGCGTACTCTCCATTTTCGACGCAATATTGCTCACGTGTGACATCCCAGAATGCGAACTCTGTAACTGGTAATGCAAACTCTACTGTATGCGATTGACCTGCGGCTATGCTTGCTTTTACAAAACCCTTTAATTGTTTAATCGGACGTTTGACTCGGGAATTCAAAGCCTGCACATATAGCTGAACAACCTCGTCCCCATCAACTGCCCCTATATTATCTACTCGAACGGAAATGTTAAGTGGATCATCTTGCTGAAGTTCCTTAGTGCTCAAATTTAGATCCTTATAAGTCACTTCAGCGTAACTTAGACCGTGACCAAAAGGATACAATGGCTCGCCGTCAAAGTACATATAGGTTCTTTTACCTTTGATAATATCATAATCCATTAGTTCAGGCAGCTGCTCTACAGAACGGAACCAAGTCATATTCAGCTTGCCGGAAGGACTGTAATCTCCGAACAACACTTCTGCAACCGCATTGCCCAGCTCTTGTCCACTGTGGGAAGTATACAGAACTGCCGGGATATTCTCGTCAATCCAAGTGGAAGAAATCGGGTAACTGCCGACAATAACTACCACTGTATTCGGATTCGCTTCATAGACTGCTTTGACCAGGCGCTCCTGCTCCTCCGGAAGCACAATATCAGGTCTGTCGATTTCTTCTTTTCCGTTAAGGAGTGGATGGTTACCGACAAAAACCACTGCTACTTCAGCAGCTTTGGCAGCTTCTACCGCGGCGTCTAGTCCGTTTGTAATGATATTCTTTTTGAAAAGATGAGCGTCCGCACTTGCGTCCTGATCTGCAACCCGCAGTGTGCCATCCTCAGCATTCACAGAGATCAATTTGTCATTCCAAGTCCGCAAAGAGACTTTACCCTCAGCTTCCGGGACAATGTTCAGGGATTCTTTTACAAACCAGCCGTAGATTTCATCAGCAGATGCTGTAAGTGTCTCCGCTTCGCTTAAAGTTACATACTGTCCACGACTTGTCGCCTTCAGCGTATTGCTGGTCCAGCCCCAAGCTGTATGTTGGAACAATTCTCCGTGCTCTGCTATGTCATGTTGTACAGCCAGCCTTCCGTCCTCACCCGTGATTCCGATGGCTTGGCCGTTTGCAGCTGAAGTAAGAATGATCTGATCTGCGCCACTCTCAAAAGTAACATGTTTACCAGGCATCTTTTTGCTAACACCCTGCAGCGGGGTCACTCCATAAGGTAATGTGCCGGAATACCAGTCTCTGAAAGCTTCATCGCCAAGTGGACCAATAATCGCCACTTTGTTTAATTCAGTCTTGCTCAGTGGCAATGTTGCCTGATCATTCTTCAGCAGCACAATGGATTGTTTGGCAGCTTCCAAGGAAAGTTCGGCATGCTTTTTGGTAAGAATTACGGAATCGTCGATTGCTGCGTATGGATTACCTTCAGCGGGGTCAAACTCTCCCAGACGGAAACGAACTCTAAATGTGTTAGTTAGTGCACGATCCAGATCTTCCTCTGCCAGTAGGCCTTGGTCTAGTGCTTCATGAAGAACCTTGATCGTCTCCTCGGTTTCTTCTGTTACGCTGTCAATTCCGTTTTTAATAGATTCCGCCATCGACTGTGCAAAGGATTCATAATATTCATGGTCCTTCACAATCCCGAATAAATCTCCGGCATCACTGACGATAAAACCGTCCATGTCCCATTCACCTTTGACCACACCCATCACTGCTGGGTGAAGAATAACAGGTACGCCATTCACGGAGTTATAGGCGGTCATCATAGACTGTGCGCCACCTTCTTGAAAAGCAGGCTTAAATGCTTCCAAATAATACTCACGCATATTTCTCGGATCGATGCTGGCAGAACAATTTCCGCGTTCGATCTCGTTGTTGTTCCCTAGGAAGTGTTTAAGCGTTGCGACCGCTTTCAAATACACGGGGTGATCACCTTGGATTCCTAGTACAAGAGATGTACTGAGTTGTCCAGTTAATTCCGGATCTTCACCATAGGCTTCTTCCGTTCTACCCCATCGTGGATCACGCTCCATATCCACCGTTGGTGCCCATAACGTCAGGCCATTCACCGTTGGATTCTTTTTGTAAAATGCTCTTGCTTCATCTCCAACGGCCGAGCCGATTTCCTTCATTAGCTCTGGATTCCAAGTACAAGCCAGTCCGCTTGGCTGAGGAAAAGAGGTCGCTTTTCCAAGCCAGGAGATTCCGTGTGCCGCTTCTGTACCGTGCTTATAGGCTCCAACGCCCAAACGCTCTATGGCAGCTTGATACTGGGGGATCAGGCTTACTTTTTCATCAAGCGTTAATCTGGAGATCAAATCCTGCACTCGGTCATTTAAGGGTAAATCAATCTGTTGAAATAGATATTTAGATGTCACTGTTTCCATCAAAATCGCTCCTTCGATTCAAGTTGATAGCGGTTTCATATGTTCTCGAGGTAATTGTCTGTGTCTAACACAAATCTGGTCTATCAACATAATCATAGAAGATTAGCCCGATAAGTAACACCTTAACAATCTAAGTGAAAATCAGGTCAAAATTAGAGATTTTTGGGGTGCCACGCTCGCCCAGTTTCCCTTGGTGAAGTGAGATGCGGATGAGAATGGGGAGGCAGATTGGCTCGGGAATGGTATCCGAGGCATTTTTGCCTTCCTTTCGCCCAATTCCGGTCTTTTGGGCGATATCCGAGGCATTTTTGCCTTCCTTTCGCCCAATTCCGGTCTTTTGGGCGATATCCGAGGCATTTTTGCCTTCCTTTCGCTCCATTCTGGCCTTTTGGGCGGCATCCGAGGCATTTTTGCCTTCCTTTCGCTCCATTCTGGCCTTTTGGGCGGCATCAGAGGCATTTTTGCCTTCCTTTCGCCCCATTCTGGCCTTTTGGGCGATATCCAAGGCATTTTTGCCTTCCTTTCGCCCCATTCTGGTCTTTTGGGCGATATCCGAGGCATTTTAGTTAGCTCACCATAGCTGAAAATTCTTGAAGGAATGGATATATTCATATCTACAAACTATGCCACTCTCCTCTGAAGTTACGGGACTGAACTTCCCTTTTTCACAGAGAGCACTCAACCCTTTTCTAGCCGTACGCGGATGAATCCCAAGCTCCCTCACCAAATCAACCGGCCGGATGCAGCCATTCGAACGCACAGCAATCCGCAAAATATCACGCTCCAGTCGGCTAAACTCTTCTTTCTCTTCTATTGTGAGGTATGGCATCAACAAGGATCTAAGCAAAGTAATCGTAAGTTCAGGACTCGAATCCAGATCATCATAAGGAATCGCCACCACCCGATAACCCGCGATTTGCAGATAAGTCTCACGATTCAACTCCTGTCTGTAGCGCGTTCGGTCTGTGTTTTGCACATGCGGGCCATAGCCTTTAACTTCAAACGCAAACTTAACCTGTCCAGGCTTCCACACAAAATCAACAAAGTAGGGCTTGCTACGCCAATCTAACACTTCATATTCAGGATGAAGGTCATTGAAATGCCCCATCATCGGCCACCATACCTTCTCCAAAAACATCCGTTCACCATGCCCGTGTCCCCGCTCCAACCTCCCCCGCCGTTCTCCCGCTCTTCGCCTAATATGATCCTCCACCCACTTACGATGCTCCTCCGTAAATCCCATACGTCACCCTCCTTCTCTAGAGTAAAAGGCTGAACAAATTCAGCCCCTCCTCATCAAACCGTACGTGAGGTTTTCCCTCATACGGCTTTCCGATGTCCGTCACTCATGGGCATGCAGATTACAATAACGTTTTAAG
>NZ_CAKMAB010000033.1:0-68035 GCF_924513355.1 Paenibacillus pseudetheri | reverse complement strand
GCTTCCTTCAGATTCCACCTCACGGTGGACACCCTTGCCCTTGGCTAACGGTAGGCGCTCGCCAGCCCCCGTTCGGGACTTTCACCCTAAAGATAACGCCCATGCTGGGCGTACTAAAAAAAGATCTGACTCAGGCTATGAAGCTGAGTCAGATCTTTTATTTCGTTTTTGCAGCTAATCTAAGCTTAAGTTTAGGAGACGTGAGATTCCTTGACAAGAACAGGTACGGTGTTATCCTCTACCTGCACATCATCCTTTGTCTTGGAGAGGACAATGTTCAGCACAATCGCTGTAAGCGAACCGGATACGATACCGTTCTGTAGCAGCATCCGAGCAAATTCAGGCAGCTCTGCGAACATTGCAGGAAGTGTCGCTGAACCTAAGCCAACAGCAATACTGCAAGCAGCAATCAGTAGATTACCATCCTTACGGAGATCCACATCGGATAGAATGGATATTCCGGAAACAGCAACCGATCCGAACATAACAATCATTGCTCCACCAAGTACGGCATTCGGTACAATCGTCGTCAAGGCAGCCAGCTTAGGCAGGAGACCTAGTACAATCATGATCCCGCCAGCAGCAAAAATAACGTTACGGGTCTTAATGCGAGACAGCGAAATCAAACCCACATTTTGAGAAAAAGCAGTATATGGGAAGGCATTAAAGATTCCGCCCAGCATAATCGCCACTCCCTCGGAACGTAGTCCATTTACGATCTGCTTCTGTTCAACTTTCTGATCAATTACTTTACCTACTGCAAAATAAACCCCAGTAGACTCCACCATACTAACAATATTAACGATGATCATGGTGAAGATTGCGGTAAGGCTGAACTCAGGCCATCCGAAGTAAAACGGCTGTGCGATGCTCACCCAAGAAGCGTCACCTACCGTAGAAAAGTTAACGATACCCATTCCATAAGCAATCGCTGTACCCGCCACTAAGCCTACCAGAACAGATATGGAGCGTAGAAATCCTGTGGCGAAACGGTTAACCGCTAGAATGACAAGTAGTGTAATCAGTGCAAGCAACAAATTGCGGGGTTGTCCAAAATCAGCGTTGCCTTCTCCGCCAGCAACGTTATTCATAGCTACTGGAATAAGAGATAGCCCGATAATGGTCACGACAGAACCCGTTACAATCGTCGGGAAGAACTTCAGCAGCTTCCCATAAAGCGGGGCCGCAAGAACAACGAACAAACCGGAAATAATGATCGCACCGTACGCAGTCGCCAGATTATGTGTCGAGGCAATCGCAATAATCGGACCAACCGCTGTAAAGGTACATCCAAGAATAACCGGGAGCCTGCTACCAAAATACTTGGTGCCCATTATTTGCAGCAGTGTAGCCAATCCGCAAGTGAACAAATCGGCTGCGATGAGGTAAGCCATTTGAGTCCCATTCAGCTTCAAGGCGCCCCCAACAATCAGCGGTACAATTACTGCTCCTGCATACATGGCTAGGACATGCTGAAGTCCTAACGTAAATACCTTTTGCTTGCTTAACATCCCGCACTCTCCTTGATTTTCTCTAATGAGCTTTCATTATCAATGAAGTGAATTTCACCAGGTGACATAGATGCAATACGGGCCAAGGCATGGACTTCTATGCCTCTGTTCTCCAGAAGGCTCCGACCTTCCTGGAAGCTCTTTTCAATGACACAACCGACGCCAAGGAGCTCTGCTCCTGCCTCTTTCACGATATCAACCAGTCCTACAAGTGCAGCACCAGTAGCAAGAAAATCATCCACAATAAGCACTTTGTCATTCGGTCCAAGATACTTCTGGGAGACGCTGACCAGATAATCCTCTTGGCGTGTAAAGGAATGTACAGGCGCTGAGTAGACAGCCTCTGAGAGCGTTACTGCTTTCTTTTTCTTCGCATAAATAAACGGTACACCTAATGCAATCGCAGTAGCCATGGCGAACTGAATCCCACTAGCTTCAATCGTAATCACCTTAGTGATCGGTTGATGACCAAACAGCTTTTTGAACTCCTGACCGATTTGCAGCGCTAGCTCCGTATCGACCTGATGATTCAGAAATGAATCTACCTTCAGTACCGTATCTGATAAAATAAGACCCTCTTGTCTAATGCGCTCTTGAAGTACTTTCATCGTGAACTAATCTCTCCTCTTCATTAGAAAAACAAAAAAAGGACAAATCCCTTGAGTCGTTTCTCTCAAGTGAATCTGTCCTTCTGGGCTTTTGTCCCTTAGTGGTGTAACACTACATAGTGTCCGCATCGCTCGGTCCAGACCTTTCCTCCAATGAAGGAAGCGGAACCCTAGATGCGCTATTTCACTCATAGTCGGATAATTACGATGGTTATCCGGTAGAAACTTATGGGCCATATCCCCAAGATTATATGAGTTTGTTTTTAATGTTCGGTATGAATACCTTGTATATCTTACACGCTCTGTCTGGTGCTTACAAGCAAAATTTTTAGTATTTTGCATACCATTTTCAGGTTATTTTCACGAAATTCAATTGTTTACATTTAGTAGTGGTTACTCCAAGATCTTCTGCGCCGTTTCTTCGGTCGTTACAAGCACATTCATATACCCGCCATTTAGCGCGCCCAAGATCCCCGACACCTTTTCCAGCGATTCCGCTACACCAATAGCGTACCTCGCCTGCTTGATCTGCTCCAGCTCATCAATCACAGCATGGCCAACGCTTTTTTTGCAGCAGATAATTTTCTAGGAATGGATGACAATATCCTTAGGTCATATTCTATAGGTACTTTTTAGTACCTATAGCACTTTAAAGTACGTACTATACTTAAATGACTCATGCCTTCATAATTGCACTTACCGGCCGGTGATTAACAAAGTGTAGGAGTGAAAGACATGTTGCTAAATCAAAAAGGAAGTACCCTGGCACTCTTGGCTTTAGCCATTAGCGCCTTTGCGATCGGAACCACCGAGTTTATCAGTGTAGGGCTGCTGCCTTTAATCGCTGATGACCTGCATATACCGCTGACCACAGCTGGATTAACTGTTACTTTATACGCTTTAGGGGTAACCTTTGGCGCTCCTATCTTAACGTCACTGACCACTGCGATATCGCGCAAAACATTATTGCTTTTCATTATGATTGTGTTTATTATCGGCAATAGCCTTGCCGCGGCTGCGGACAGTATTACAATTCTGCTAATAGCTAGAGTAATATCTGCCCTTTCGCATGGTCTGTTCATGTCAATTGCTTCGACCATTGCCGCCGACCTTGTGCCTGAGAATCGTAAAGCCAGTGCTATTGCGATTATGTTCACAGGGCTAACCGTAGCTACTGTTACTGGTGTGCCACTGGGTACCTTTCTAGGGCAACAGTTAGGCTGGCGAGCTGCATTCATCGCCATTATTGCCATCGGGCTTATAGCGCTCATCGGTAATCTGATCTTGGTCCCTGCCACAGGGCTGCGCAAAGGAACCCGAACACCGCTTAGCGAACAAGTCAAACTCGTAACGAACGGACGGTTATTGCTCGCTTTCGCAATCACCGCTTTAGGGTATGGAGGTACCTTTGTAGTCTTTACTTATTTATCTCCACTTCTTCATGAAATTAGCGGTTTCAAAGAGAGTACCGTTGCCATCATTCTTCTTGTTTATGGCATAGCGATCGCCATCGGCAACGTCATTGGAGGCAAATTAGCCAATCGTAACCCTATGAATGCCCTGTTCTACATGTTTGCTGTACAAGCTGTTGTACTGTTCGTCTTAACCTTTACTGCACCCTTTAAAGTGGCTGCATTACTTACGATCTTCTTTATGGGATTGTTAGCCTTCATGAACGTACCTGGTCTACAAGTACACGTAGTTACACTTGCAGATCGATATGCTCCGAGTGCGCGAGATGTAGCATCTGCGCTGAATATTGCCGCTTTTAACGCTGGTATTGCCATCGGTGCCTATCTTGGCGGTATCGTCACGGATCATATGGGACTGATTCATACCACTTGGGTGGGTGCAATAATGGTTCTAACCGCTGTATTCCTAACCGCTTGGAGTCGTGCGCTGGAGAAGAAAGATGAGACTCTTCTCCAGTCTAAAGCTGCTTAATCAGCCCTGCATTCCCAAACCAATCAAACTTTTAAATATCTCAGGAGGTAATTTCATTATGGCTCAACATCTACAGGATACAACTGCATTACACAACGGGATAAACATGCCTTGGCTTGGACTCGGTGTATTTCAAGTCGAAGAAGGCTCTGAGCTGATTCAAGCGGTCAAATCTGCTATTGCACACGGCTACCGTAGCATCGACACAGCAGCGATTTATCAGAATGAGACTGGTGTAGGTCAAGCGGTCAAAGAAGCTCTGCAGGACAATAACCTGTCCAGAGAAGAGCTCTTCGTAACTTCAAAGGTCTGGACTGCAGATATGGGCTACGAAGAAACCATTGCCGCCTACGAAGCTAGCCTAGCTAAGCTTGGGCTTGAATACCTTGATCTATATCTTATCCACTGGCCTGTAAAAGGAAAATATAAAGAGACTTGGCGAGCACTTGAAACCTTGTATAAAGAGGGACGCGTAAAAGCAATTGGGGTCAGCAATTTCCAGATGCATCATCTTGAAGATGTGATGAAGGATGCGGAAATTAAGCCGATGGTAAACCAAGTGGAGCTTCATCCTTATTTGAGTCAGCAAGCGCTGCTTAGCTTCTGCAAGGAACAAGGAATTCAATTGGAGGCATGGTCTCCATTAATGCAAGGGCAATTGTTGGATCAGCCTGTACTGAAACAAATTGCAGCTGAACACGGTAAATCCGTAGCTCAAGTGATTATCCGTTGGGACCTGCAGCGTGGAATTATTACCATTCCAAAGTCCACTAAAGAGCATCGGATCATCGAAAACGTAGATGTGTTTGATTTTCAGTTAACAGAAGAGGATATGAATCTTATCAACGCCCTGAACCAAGATCAACGGGTAGGTCCTGATCCTGATAATTTCGACTTCTAATTAAGCAACCTCTAGGTTAAGTAACAGAAAAAAGACCCTATCTTTCAGAAATGAAAGAGGGGCCTTTTTGTCTTTACGTACCTTTGCACTAGCACAATAAGGATCGGCAACACAAGAAACGAAGCATGTGTTACATCATTTTGATTTCAAGCAATTCATATTTGATGATACCCATTGGTGCGTTTACACTAACGATATCCCCGACTTTTTTACCCAGCAATTCCTTGCCCAGCGGACTTTCATAGGAAATCTTGTTGTTTAGGACATCTGCTTCAGCAGCCCCTACAATTCTATATTCAATCTTCTCGGAGTATTCGATATCGTTCAGGGTAACGATACAACCCATGCTAACCTTTGATAGATCCATCTGACTCTCATCAACGATCTTGGCTTTGGTCAGCATTTTCTCCAAAATCATAATACGAGTCTCCATGAACGATTGGTCGTCCTTGGCCGAATGGTACTCGCTATTTTCCTTCAAGTCTCCATAGCTGATCGCCAATTTGAGCCGTGCTGCCAATTCCTTGCGCCCTGGGCCCTTCAATTCCTTCAGTTCTTCCTCTAATTGAGCCAATCCTTCTTTGGTCAAGAACACTTCTTCATTAGACATGTATACAACTCCTATTTTGGATGCTTTATAATATTTTAACCTATATTTCACATTCATGCGACAAGTATAAACGCCTTCTGCGTCCTTGTAAGGACGGTAAGCGTTCAAGCGAGAAATATAAAAATCCCTGCCACAATTGAACATTGGGCAAGGATGTCAATGCTGCATCATTATTCTGGCAAATGCTCTTTACAGAAAAGGAGTAGTGCTGCTTCCTCGTCCTCTTCCATATCAAAATCAAGCAACTGGCCTGTTGTTGTCTCTTGTAGATCATAACTCACGATGCTTACTTGATCTTCATCCACTTTAATAATCGCTCTAGCGGAAACTCCATTCTCTACATAGAGCTCATCATCTTCTGGAACATCCAGTTGAACCACGAATTCATACCGTTTACCGGTTAGTATACCAAAAGGATCTTTAACATTCTCCACGTTGTAGCTTGTAAATGTCAACATTGCTCAATCAACCTCTTTTCCTAATACCTGCCACGTCATTGTATCACAAAAAGCTGCATGAAGGGGTCGCCCGTCCCTCAAGCCATAGCTTTCGACTTCTTGATCTGTTTGCTTCGCAATTGTCCGCAGGCAGCATCAATATCTACACCATGCTCCAGACGAGTGCTTACGCTGACGCCCTGTTTCTTCAAGGTGTCAAAAAAGGCTCGTACGGTCTCCCGCTCACTTCTTTGATATTGACTGTGCTCATCGACTGGATTATAAGGAATCAAGTTCACATTGACGAGCTGGCGCCGGTCGCCGATTAGCTCGGTCAGCTCAAGCGCATGCTCCTTGCCGTCATTTACATCCTTCATCAGAATGTATTCTAACGTAATTCTGCGATTTGTTTTTTCCAAATAATAATCGATGGACTCCATTAGCTTCTCAATTGGAATCGCCTTGTTAATCTTCATAATCTTCGTCCGCAGCTCATTATTAGGCGCGTGAAGCGATACTGCCAAGTTCACCTGTGTATTCGCATCGGCAAATTCAGCGATTTTGTTAGCAAGTCCACTCGTCGATACAGTAATACCTCTTCCTGCGATCGCAAGTCCCTTGTGGTCCTTAATAATCGATAAGAAGTCGAGCAGGTTCTTGAAGTTGTCGAACGGTTCGCCAATTCCCATGACTACAACGTGACTAACCTTTTGCTCGAGGTTTGCTGCATCCAGATGCTGCTGAACCTGCATAATCTGCTCTACAATCTCACCGCTGGAAAGATCGCGACTCTTCGCTAACAGTCCACTAGCGCAAAAGCTACAGCCGATATTACATCCAACCTGAGTAGTGACACATACGGACAAACCGTATTTCTGTCTCATGAGCACCGTCTCGATCAGGTTGCCATCCTTCAAACGGAACAGGAACTTGATCGTCCCATCCGCAGACTCCTGCTTCACATGTTCTTCCAACGTATGAATCACATAGTGCTGCTCCAATAATTCTACACAATCTTTATTTACATCGAGCATTTCTGAGAATTCTGTAATCCGCTTCCGATAAAGCCAATCCCAGACCTGCGTAGCTCGAAATTTTTTATGTCCACGTTCTAACAGCCATGCCGCCAGTTGATCAAAAGTTAATCCATAAATGGATTCCATATTCATTCGTTATCCTCTTTTCAAAACATTAAAGTTCAGTCCATCACTACTCATTGTCTCAAATTTTTTTTATTTAAACAAGGGGAGTTGTGGCGAAGCGTCGAAGTTTACACCATTAGAAGTCCGTTCTATGAAATTACATCTGAGGAGAGATCGAATTAAATGAGCTCAACCACAATAAAAATCATCGGTTTTGCCCTTCTAGCTGCCGTTCTAATCTTTGGCGGCTTTTTACTGTATATTACCATTACCGATTATAAGCCGAAGGAGATTACTCCGCTAACGGTAAACCATAATCAGGAACAAATGATGAAGCAGGGAGAACCTTTTGCAATAACCACCTTTAATATTGGCTATGCTGGGCTGGATAAGGATCAGGATTTCTTTATGGATGGAGGGACTAAATCACGTTCAAGCAGCGAGGAACAAACGAAGGTAAATCTTGAGGCAATAGCTTCTCTATTGGCCACTTCAGGCTCGGATCTATTCATGCTGCAGGAGGTGGACATCGATTCTTCCCGTAGCAACCATATAGATGAGGTCTCCTTCTTATCGAATACCTTCTCTGATTACAGCAATGTATTCGCGACGAACTACAAGGTACCTTGGGTACCGATTCCTGTTCTTGATCCGATGGGCTCGGTGAATAGCGGTTTATTAACCTTATCTAAATTCAGCAGCATAAGTAACATTAGATACGATCTTCCAGGAAAAGAAAGCTGGCCTCGTCAACTGTTTGAACTTGACCGGGCCTTTATGGAGAGCAGATTCCCCGTCGATAACGGAAAAGAACTGATCCTGATTAATCTTCATTTATCAGCCTTTGACCAAGGCGGAACGATTCGTAAGCAGCAATTAGAATATCTTTCTACTTATATTCAGAGAGAGAATGATAAAGGCAATTACCTCATCTTAGGCGGAGACTGGAATCATTCTTTACCGGGCACAACCCCTGAGGCCTTTGAGACTACACAAGTTTGGCCAGAATGGCTACAGCAGTTCCCTGAAGATTTCAAACCGGAGGGCTTTCAATGGGCTGTCGATGCTACAGTGCCATCCGTCCGGACACTTGATGTAGCTTATTCAGAAGGTGTAAATTTCCGCGCTGTCATTGATGGCTTCCTAGTCTCACCGAATATCACAATAAGTGGCGTTCAGGGCCATGACCTATCTTTTGAACACAGCGATCATAACCCTGTAACAGCTACTCTTATTCTAAAATAAGACCCAATCATGGATCATTGATGTTATTTAAAAATGACGAATTTCATGTTTTTCCCTTGTAGATACTGAATGATAGCAGGCAATGCCTCTACGGTAATCTTCTTTTCGTGAAAAAGATAGACCGCACCGGACGGATCAGTATGATGAACAAATTGAATGACGTCTTCTGGGGTCTTGCGTCTCCAATCCTCGGAATCACGATTCCATAACAATACTTTCATCTGCTGTTCTGTCACTTTGGCTGCTAACTTATCATTTATCGCACCGTATGGCGGCCGAAAAACAGTAATTGGCGATTGAATGATTTGCTCCAATGCCTGGTTAGCCTTCGCCAAATTATTCTGATTCTCCTTAACCCCATTGTTGGTCATCTTGCTATGATCCCACGAATGACTTCCAATCGACATCTGATGTTCACTCGTATACTTAACCGCTTCCACATTACGAGAGACCTTATTCCCAACAAATAAAAAGGTGGCTGCCACCTCGTGTTCTACTAAAATATCTACGATTTCTTTCGTATATTTCGACGGGCCATCATCAAATGACAAAGCCACGTAACCCTTCGGCAGGCTATAGGTGTATTCATTTCCGGTTAATTTAATCTCCTCATACTGCTTAGTCTGTTTTGGAGGAGGCTCTGTAGATTCTGGTGTAGGCTTAGATGGTTCTGGCGTCGGCTCAGACTCATCTTGCTGGCTAGATATCGCTGAAATCTTACCAATAGGAGGAATGAACGGTAGAGAGACCATTTTCTCGATCCTCTCAGCGCCGGCGCCTTGTGAGGGACCTTCCAATCCTTCTGCACGGTCCATATCTTGACCACCCATGCGAAGAGACAACAATACAACTGCTAAACAAACGAACACGATACTCTGTAGTCCAAATCTTCCAATCCATTTTTTGTTCTTCTTTCTTAGCCTACGTGCTGGAGGTATAGAGGGTAGCGTCGTATCAACAGCAATCTCTTCATGTACATGGGGATCGTCTACTTCCTTTAATTGAAGAAGCTGTGACACATAATATTCAGAGCAGGCAAAATACAGGGTTTCGCTGAAGGTCTGGTTCATAATGACCAGTGTGCTGTAATAACTATTACGAAAAGGATCCCACTTCGGATACAATGACAATCTCATTCTTTCCCCGAAATAGGGAGCCAGCGCGTTAAGTTGTTCATATGTAAATTCATCTATGATTAGCATGCGTCTGGCATACCCGATATCACGGGTTAAACCTATCTCAATCTGATAACCAGCCTGTTCATGCTCAAGCGACAGCAACTCAATCATTAGAACAGCGCTCGGTTCATTTATTGCCATAAATCTTATGTATCTCCGTTGTCGTCATTTCTTCCCGCCAACGTGCTTCCATTCCCAAAAGGGACAGTCATACGATTGGTAAAATCGCTGATCATACCGGAGAGATAGGCTTTTTCTTGGCGGATCGTATCGTATTTCTGTCTTAAATGCGCGTTCTCAGTTTCAATCCGTCCGAGCTTCTCTTCCAGATCGTTCATCTTCTTGAGCTTCTCTGCATGAGCTTCATTATGCTTTTGGATCAGATTCACATACTTCTGATGCTCCAGATCAATCGTACTCTTTAATTCTTCAATTTCTGCAGTGAGGGTGGTCTGAAGCTCCCGATAATCCTCCAGCACTTGATCGACTTTCAGATTCTTCTCAATCATTTTATGCTCAAGCTCTCGAACGTTCTTCTCTCTTTCCTCAATCACTTTATTGAGGTTCTTCATGTCCCGGTTCAAACGTTCAACATGGCTACTGGAATGCGTTAACCGATCCTGAAGTTCATTAATATTCGTCTCGGCATGCTGTCTGGCTTGAATAATCTGCTCCACGGAGAAGATCAAATCGAGTGATTTTTTATCGAGCGAAGCTTTTCCCGTAGTAACCACTCCTGCTAAAGTCTCGCCAGCGATCTGGTCCTCTACTTCCTCGCCCTGCTCTTCTGATAATTGCACCTTTTGAACCATACCCGGTTTGGACTGCTTATCCACTGAATCTTTCTTTTTAAAAAAGGGAGAAATCATTGATCTTATCACCTCAATTATAAAAAAATGTCAAAAAATGTCGAGTGCCCACGAGTCTATTATAGTTTACTTGTCTTGTCTGTAAGTGAGCCTTTATATCTAACTTTTTGAATTGGATCAAAAGACCTAAATTGTTGCCAATAACAAGAAAAAAGCACCCTTGCGGGTGCTCTGGTTTTAATTAAATTTATCGGGGAATTGTTTAACAATACCCTCGGTTAGTACATCTCCAAACATAATCATATGCTCCAGCCCTTTATCGAAAGCAACGATTTCGGCATCCCAATCCTTTTTAACCCTAGCTGTCACGTCGTCCGTAATTAGCTCCAAATGTTCATGAAACATCTCTTTCAATTGTTCATACGAATATTTGGGATTCTGTGCGCTAAGGAACTTAGCAATGTCGTCAGCGTTGTCATACCACTCTTTGTTGTATTTTTCTAAATCAGCCTGATTACCTGCTAGTACAGCAGCAACTACCTTTCCAGCAATGAGGATATGCTCCCGCAATAATTGAGCTAGCTTATCTCCTACTGCCTCACCGTAATACGGCTTATAAACATTGCCTATCTCCTGCTGATTCTGTAGCAATCTTGCCAGTACCTTCTCTTTGTCCTCGGAATTCGCAAAGGCGCTAACAATGTAGTTTTTCGTCCATATCACATGGTCGCTCCATAGTTTCCTAAGGTTATCTTTAAGCTCTATCACGGAGGGTGTTAAGCATTGTTTATGTGAGCTCTTTTTCTCTTTGGCTGCAGCATCGGCAGTTACGGGCATGACACTAACAACAAGAAACATACACAACAAAGTTAGCTTCGCAATCAAAAACTTAGGCTTCAATATGACCTATCTCCTTTTAAGCATTTATTAACTATCTTGCATAGTGTGTACCGATACTCTTATTTCATTCCTATTTTCTTTTAAGCACAAAAAAAAGCACCGTCATTAGACGGCGCCTCTTCCTTAAACTTATCTGAACATCACTTTATCTACATTGTATTTAGACTTCAATTCATTAATGATATACGTTTCGTAGATCTCTCTATGAACGGGGCTCTCGATTAAACTTACATCAATTCTGGTGACTTCGTCCCGATGCAGCTTGATATCAGATACGGTGTCTTCAAAATGTTTTTTGATTCTGGGTCTTAGCTTTCTCGCTTTACCTACAAACAACAACTCATCTTGGTCATTGTAGAACATAAAGATACCGCCGTAATCCCTTGGAATCAGATGGAAATCAGTGAATCCGTAAATATTGCTTAACTGCGGGTTGATTTGTTTAGTAATACTAACATCCACATTGGGCATAGTTATGTTGATCATTTTAGCTCACGTCCTCTTTCTATATAGGAGTAAATAGTATCATAAGTTAACCTTTTATTCTATCTTTCACAAAGAGCCTGGTTCTTTATTCTGCCTTGGACTGACGACTCATTAGAGCTTGGACAGTCTCTGTTATCCCTTGTTCAAAAGGAGTAGCAGGAATTGGACCCACAACACGCTCGTATTTACCACCGCTTAGGACCACAGGCTCTTTGGTTAAATATAGCATCTCAACGATCTCTTTCATGACTGGAACGAATACACCGAGCAGCGATAATCCAACCTTTCCTAAGGAGATAACGGGCTTCTTAAAGCCGCTTGCTGCTTGCGCTCTTCTAACGATATCCCGCCCTGAGATTGTGCTTGCCCCCGGAATGTTCCAATTCTGACCATAAGCTCCATCTCTACTAGCGAGCTCAACAATCATGACAGCGGCATCCGGCAAATACACATACTCACGGGCAACGGTCATATTTCCGATGAACACTGCAGTTTTACCTGCAGCGATGGACTCCAGGGTCGATCCTAAATAGGAAGCCTCATTGGCAGTAGGTCCATAATAATCCGGTAAACGGACAATGAGCCGCTGTGCTTTACTCCAACGCTGGCTAAAAAACATTTGTTCAAACTCAAGTTTCACTTTACCTTTTTTTGTATGCGGATTCTTCGGATATTCCTCGTCGATCGGCTTGTCATTCTGTCTTCTTCCATAAGGATAAATGCCATCCACCGCAACAACCTTTATCCCCAGCGTATTAGCCGCCTCCATGACCGCCTCTCCCATAGGTAACAGTCTTGTGCTCATTTCATTATACGGAACAGATGCACTATGAAAAATAATATCCACATCCTGTGCAGCTGATAATATATCCTTCGAATTAAATACGTCCCCTGCCATTAGCTTAAGAGCGGCGGGATTACCCAGCTTTGTTGCAAGCTTCTCCAGCTTTGGAATCGATCGCCCAAAGGCCACCGTTTCTATCCCTCTCTTTAATAATTCAGCGATAATTACCGTCCCTGTTCCCCCGGTTGCACCAAGCACAAGCGCCTTTGTTAACATAAATATGATCCCTCCTTGTTATTGATCAATCACTAACTAATGATCATAAATCTAAGAGCCGAAGCTCTTAGATGTTACAACGTATTTCATATCTACTACTCTGTCCGGTGTTTCGGCTTCAACTCTGGCATTCCAAGGGCCATAGAAATATTGCAGAGCATACCATTGGCCATGAAGGTACTTACCTCTACTTCAGGCTGCTCGATCCCAGCGGCGACAAACTTCTCGTGTACAAGGTTGGTGATCTCAAGCATTCCCTTTTTCATCGTTTCACGGATGACTTCATCGCGAATCCCTAACCCCTGAACTTGCAAAATAATCTCATTCGGATGCGTCTTCATCAACAACTCGTATACTTTAATGCTTTCCTTTAACACTTGATCTGCTGGGGCCTCTACTCCTTGAAACGAACGAATAATGCGTTCAAAAGCCCGCTCTAAGGAAGCAACAAACAATTCTTCTTTATTCTTGAACACCTTAAACACATAGGGCTGAGAAATTCCTACCTTTTCCGCAACCTGTGCTGTCGTAGCTCGGTAGTAGCCATTCTCGGCGAATACAACAACCGCTGCCTCCAAGATTTGTTCTCGGCGGTTTACGGAAACCGATTCATCCGATTTCTTGCGGCCGGAACTAGATTCTGTAGTCATAATAATCTCCTTACGCAACCAAATCCATTAGGTTATTGATCAATCACTTTCTTGATTAGAGTATATGCTCATCTCCTAAATAATGCAACTTAAAATCAACTATAATTTTTATCAACTTTCATCCGTACAAAAATACAGTAAAAGTTAATTCCCCATCTCCACTGGAAATATTACTAAAAGATATGACATTATTCAGAACCTTCTCACCAAAGGGTTGTGATTTTCCTCATGAGGGTATTATAAATATTAAGGTAGTGTAGAGTTGTGTTAACTTCATGAAAAGAGCAATTAGCATCTAGGAGGATTTGATTCATGTCAGCAACAGACAGGCAAAAAATTGTAGATAGTGTCCCGCAAACCGGATTTTTCGGACATCCTAAGGGACTATTCACACTCTTCTTTACTGAATTTTGGGAACGTTTTTCCTATTATGGCATGAGAGCGATCCTTGTTTACTACATGTATTATGAAGTAAGCAAAGGCGGGCTCGGATTTCCAGAGGATATGGCCCTTTCGATTATGTCTATCTACGGATCACTCGTATATATGTCTGGAATTATAGGTGGATGGCTTGCGGATCGGATTTTCGGGACTTCGAAGGCTGTCTTTTACGGCGGCGTTCTAATTATGTTCGGGCATATTTTACTGGCGATACCGGGAAATGCCACGCTATTCTTTTCTTCGATGATTATGATCGTGCTTGGAACCGGACTTCTTAAGCCCAATGTATCAAGTATTGTAGGCGAAATCTATAGTGAACAAGATAACCGCCGCGACGCTGCTTTCAGCATTTTTTATATGGGTATTAATCTCGGCGGATTCATCTCTCCGCTAATTGTAGGCGCTGTAGGTATGAATAATTTCCATCTAGGCTTCTCGATAGCCGCAATCGGAATGTTTATCGGACTAATTGTTTACGTAGTGACTCGCACCAAAAATCTGGGTCTGGCAGGTACGATTGTACACAACCCGATCCCAGCCGAACAAAAGAAAAAATTATTTACTTGGATTGGTATTGGACTAGTTATACTTGCTTTATTAGTTACGGTCGGCATTCTTACTGGAGCACTCACCTTTAAGACATTCATTAAGATCGTAGGGGTGTTAGGACTACTTATTCCTACAATGTACTTTATTGTGATGTACCGCAGTCCCAAAACAACAGCTGTAGAGCGATCACGGATTGTCGCGTACATCCCTTTATTTATTGCTTCGATTATGTTCTGGGCGATACAGGAACAAACTTCAACAGTTCTAGCAAGCTTTGCTGATAAGCGTACCCAGTTGGACTTTGCAGGCATACACATTTCTCCAGCTTGGTTCCAATCGCTTAACCCGCTGTTTATTATCGCCCTTGCACCTGCATTTGCATGGATTTGGTTAAAGCTCGGTAACCGCCAACCAACGATTCCACAAAAGTTCTCGCTTGGTTTATTGTTTGCCGGCCTGTCCTTCCTAGTAATTCTGATACCGGCTTACTTCGGTGGTGCCAATTCACTCGTGAATCCATTATGGCTGGTTCTCAGCTATTTTATCGTCGTCATTGGAGAACTATGCTTGTCACCTGTTGGCTTATCAGCAACAACCAAACTGGCCCCAGCTGCCTTTACCGCCCAGATGATGAGTATGTGGTTCTTGTCCAATGCTGCTGCGCAAGCTATTAATGCTCAGATTGTGAAGTTCTATACCCCGGATACCGAAATGCTGTACTTCGGAGTCATCGGCGGAGTCGCCATTGTGCTCGCGTTAATTCTCTTCCTGTTCTCTCCTAAGATTCAGAACTTCATGAAGGGTATTCGATAAACATATAAGGCTGTCGGGATATTCTCGGCAGCCTTTTTTTCGAGTCAATATTCTAAGCTAGGTCTACACCAGAAACATAGCAACAATCGTTGTAACTATCAGCCCAATCAACACCGGTTTAACGTTGCGTCTAGCGAGCTCAAATGGACTTACGCCGCAGATGGCGGCGGCTGGAATCAATGCCCATGGAATTAGCGTTCCCCCGCCAACCCAAATGGCAGATACCTGACCGAGTGCAGTTAAAGTAGCTGCGTCGGAATGTGTGGCAACAGCGAACAATTTTCCGATGGACCCCGCAAGTGAGATTCCCGAGAACCCTGAACCATCAAGGCCCGTAATGGCCCCTGTTATGGTAGCGGTCACAGCACCTACAGCACCATTTAGAGGTACATTATGCGCCAGAGCGACCCCTAGATCATTAACAATTCCCTGAGATGCAGCAGGTAAGACTTTACCAAACAATTCAGCAAAGGCCGAATCTCCCAGATAGAAGAATGCCGCAATTGGAATCACTGGACCGAATACTTTAAAGCCGAACGTAAGCCCATCGATCAGATATGTGGTGACTTGCTCCAGTCCTTTATTACGATGTGCGAGCAACGTAACTACAACCAAGATAAATACAGCAGTCCCGCCAACTAAGGCCGTTGCGTCTCCACCCTGTAAATCCAGCAGAAACATGCCTGCTACATCAGCTAGAAACAGGAGTGGGATAACGATCGCCAACCATTTCTTCAGTGTGGGAGGAATCACCGCTTGACCCTCGACCGCGTCACTGTCTGCAGCTAGCGCACTCGCGGCATTTTTCCCGGAAATAAGTCCATCTCGCCAAGTACCGTTCTTCTGATCTCGTCGCATCATCCAGTAAGCTGTTACCGTAGTGACTACACCCATCACTATAACAAGCGGAATACTCGCTTCCATGACACTGCTTACCGGAAGTCCTGCCGCATCTGCCGTCAATTTAGGTGCACCTTGAATAATATAATCACTCGACAGCGCAATCCCATGACCAAATAGATTCATCGCAATCGCTGCTCCAAGTGCAGGCAATCCTACGCGAATAGCAACGGGCAGCAGCACAACCCCTATCAGGGCCACTGCTGGCGAAGGCCAGAAGAACCATGATGTCACCATCATAATCAAGCCAATGCCCCAAAATGCCATAAACGGCGTACGTAAAAAACGGGTAAGCGGGGCAACCATCGTCTCGTTTATTCCGGTACGTGTTAAAACTCTGCTCATGGCTACAATGATCGAAATAATCATAATCGTACCCATAAGCTCCTTAGTTGCATATACAAAAGAGTTGAATACGCCTGTGACCGAACCACTAACCGTTTCTGTCGCGAGCCAGCCTAATACAAAGATGCCTGCAATACAGATCATCGTTGTATCCCGCCGCTTAATCAGAAGTGCCATAATGAACACGATGAATGCCAGATATACATAATGGAGCGCTGTTAATTGGATGCCCATCTCTGAACCACACCCTTCTCCTGCTTACAAGTGCTATATGTTATGCAGGGGTGTAGGCTAATGTTCGGTAGAAATGGGCGCTTAACTATTTATGGTTTAAATAGAAAGAGACGCTTTTGCTAATGTATCCATCACCTCGTCGCTTATAAATGGTGCGATAGACACGAGGGCTTTTATCCCTTCTTGTTCAAAGGCTCTTCTTGCGCACTCATCTAGTACCTCGTCACTTATAAAAGGAGCAATAGACAATAATGCGTTAATGCCTTCTCGTTCAAAGGCACTTCTTGCACACTCATCCAGCATCTCATCGCTTATAAACGGAGCAATAGACAACAGCGCATGAATTCCTTCTTGCTCAAAGGTAACTTTTGCGCACTCATCCAGCATCTCATCGCTTATAAACGGAGCAATAGACAACAGCGCATGAATTCCTTCTCGCTCAAAGGTAACTTTTGCGCACTCATCTAGTACTTCTTCGCTGATAAATGGAGCGATGGATAGCAGATCTTGTATCGATACTGGATCCTTCACATGTTCAAATACCTCGTTCACATGTTCCGTAAGAAGAATGGGCGCAACTTCGGAAATTTCGGCTACTGAAAGCTCATTTTGATTTAAAAATTGTTCTGTGGTATTTTCGAGTACATTTACTACTATCTGTGTCGATTTGCTCTTTTCAAGGATTGCATCAATGCTCACATTAAAAATTTCGGCCAGCTGGGGAAGCTTAGAAACATCCGGCATAGTCTCTCCTCGTTCCCAATTACTAACCGCCTGATAACTAATGCCTAGTTGATCGGCAAGCCCCATCTGAGTCATCCCTGTCTGCTTTCTTAAATCAGCGATATTCTTGCCTACCTTTAACATATCGAACACTGAAATCTCCTCCTCATTTATGATGATTTCAGTGTATCTATTACTATTAATTTTGTATATCAAGCGTTACTTGAGTGCTTATCGAGACGCCTAGAACGCAAAAAAGCCGCCCCACGCGTAGATAGAATCTAAGCATGAGACGGCTTTCTTAGTGTTGCCTATTTAGAAATTTATTATTTAGCCACGACTCCGCCATCAACTGGAAGCTCAACACCTGTAATGTAAGAAGCTTCATCGGAAGCCAAGAACAATACAGCTTCAGCTACTTCAGAAGCACGTCCAACGCGCGGCAATGCAGTCTGGGACATAAAGAAGCTATGCATTCTTTCATCATTTACAAATTCAGCACTCATTGGAGTTTCGATAAATCCTGGGTGAACAGAGTTCACGCGAATGTTATCTTTACCAAAGTCTACAGCTGCTGCTTTACTCAGCATACGAACGGCACCTTTAGAAGCTGTATAAGCGCCAGCACCGCTGCTGCCAGTCAAACCTGCGATGGAGGAGATATTGACGATGGAACCACCTTTATTGTTCTTCATTTGAGGAACAACATGTTTCATCCCAAGGAATACGCTGCTTACGTTAATGTTCATTACTTTGTTCCATTGGTCAACAGTGGATTCAAGCAATTGAACTGGGAACGAGATCCCTGCGTTGTTTACCAGGATGTCGATTTTTTCAAATTTGCTAATCACATCTTCTACAACTTTGATCCAGTCTTCTTCGGAAGCTACATTATGTGCATAAGCTGCTGCTTGTCCACCATTGGCTTCGATTTCTTTTACAACTGCTTGTACAGCAGCTTCGTTAATATCAGTTGCTACAACTGTAGCACCTTCTTTGGACAATAAAAGGGCTTCTTCACGACCCATGCCACTGCCTGCACCTGTAATAATTGCTACTTTATTAGTTAGACGATTCATAATTAAGTCTCCTCTATAATCGTATTGTGATATAATAATTCGAGCGATGATAGTCATACTATCATTGTGATATTTATCATATCATTATTACGAATTAACTACAACCTCTCCTTGCTTAATCCAATAAACGGTGGATATAATACTAATAATTAAAGAACCTAATTAAAGAATGGAAGGGTCTATCCCTCATGAATCCTAAAGCACGCTACGAAAAAGAACGATACGACGGTAAACAGCAGCGATTATATACGATTCTCGAATCCGCAGAACGAATATTTTCGCAAAAAGGAATTGAAAAGTCGACGATGCAGGATGTCGCAAGTGAAGCAAATATCGGGATTGCGACGCTGTTTCGATATTTTCCCAGAAAAGAAAAACTGATCGTGGCGGTGGCCACCCGAATGCTAGAGCCAATGCTCGATTATTTTAAGTATGTAGCGGACTTGCCACTTACCTGTCTCGAAAAGATCGAGATGTTATTCGATTTTTTTATTCAGGATCAAAATCATTTAAGCATTATTTTTATGGTCAATTTTGAAAGCTATGCCTCTCACTTAAATGAACCTGTTGAGGATGTTCTGGATTTCAATGCATTAAACCGCAAGATTTGGCATGAGTATTCCAGGATCATTCAAAATGGGGTGGAAGACGGTTCTATTCGCGCCGATCTCCCTGTGAAAGAGACCTTAATCACGCTGATGAACAGCTTTGCTCTCTTTTCCAGAAAGCTAACGATGAAAGAGAACATCCTCCTGCTAGAATCGGATTTAGACTCCGACAAGCAGCTTGAGCTTCTTAAACAAATCTTTCTAGAGCATTTAAAAGCCTAAAGAGCGCCAGTTTCCTTATGAGGGAAACTTGGCGCTTTTTTGATCATAAATTCGATTGCTAGTGAAAAGGACAGGTGGCCACAGGTGATCGTTGATAAAGGAAACGAGGGCTGTAATCATATTCTTTCAACTTATTGTCATGCCAAATTGGTGTAGCCGACGGAGACATAGGGGGAATCAACCATGACCAGCGCCCCGAAACCTGACGTCCATGTCCCTGCTCCTGCTCTTGGAATCTCACAAATTGATCGGCTGCTGTATGGTGATCAACGATGCTGACCCCCGCCTGCTTAAAGGAATGCAGTACTGCACGATTCAGCTCAAGAAGCGCCCGATCCTTCCAAAGCGTTGTGTTACTGGATCGGTCCAGTCCCATCAGATCAGCTATAGCTGGTAAAGCATTATACCGTCCAACATCCCCAAAATTACGCGAGCCAATCTCAGTCTCCATATACCAGCCGTTAAAAGGAGCCGCGGGGTATAGAATCCCGCCAATTTCCAACTGCATATCCGAAATGATCGGCACCGAATACCAGCGGAGCCGAAGCTCAGCAAAGGTTTCAATTTCAGGGTGGGTTAACGGAACCTCCTGAATGAGGTGTTGGGGAATAGGGAATACGTGGGGATGCCCATTGCCAATACTGATTACTATCGGCAACACATCATAATGGCCTCCTGTTCCCTGCCAGCCTAGTTGTTGGCACACTTTCGTAAATTCATCCGATGCCGGATCGCCAGCGCGTTCATGCTCAGCATCACCAGGATATCCCGCGTAACGAATCAATTGATGGTTCCAAATCCGGATTCTCCGATCAGGATCCTCCCCGCTGCGGAAGACCGTGATAAGTGGACGAATACGTCCTCCATTATTCGCCTTTTCCAGATGTCGCAGCAAAGCTTCAGCAATAGCCTCCTCGTTCTCTGCCAGACGTTCATCCATCAGCTCAATGGATTGCCAAAAGAGGCGACCAATGCAGCGGCTATTATGTCGCCAAGCCATTCTTGCCCCATGAGCCAGCTCTTCCGTTGTATGTGTGTAACTCCCGGATTGATTAATTTCTTCTCGTACGGCTTGGATGCGATGATCCATCTCAGCTTCCGTCTTATCAAGTTCAGCGTAACACTGACGAATGAAAGCCTCAGCCTGCCGGGTTAACTCCTCGACGTCCTTACCATTCATATTGTCTATCTCCCATCCAAGCTCTTGCTAGAACCTTCAATCCAGTATACCATCCCCACTCCTAAGCTACATCCTTAAGAAAACAGTGCATGAGAGTGAATGAGAACAACCCGTGAAGCTTAGAGCTTCACGGGTTGTAGCAGGAACATCTAGCGTTCTGAACGTTTCCCTTGCGTCTTTAATGCAGCAAGCCTGCTCTTATCCTCGGCCAGCAGTTCTTCAGCCAACTCCACACCTTGGGGGCCTAACCAGGCCTGAGCTTGCTCTACCGCCTGTTCGGTATGCGCCAAACGGTTCTCAGCCTGTGCCAAAGTCTGTTCTGTTGGATGACTAAGCGCCTGAGAGACAGAGAAATGAAGCTTGCCTAAAGCATTTTTGGCTTGAGTTACATTGTCGTTCGCTTGCAGACTGGAATCGGGTTGTTTCATAAATGAAATTCGCTCCCTTCTGAAATGCGCCTGTTCCCTTCTAGCATGGTTTAGGATAAGTAACTTTATGCATACACCCTACTGGATGATGGACTGCATGAAAGTAGTCATTTCTTTGCTGGCCTTATTTAAGCGTTCAATTACCCCGCTGAATTCGGTGACCAGTTCTGCTTGTGCATGTGAAGAAGCGGAGATCGCTTCAATTTCTAGCTCCATTTGTTTAATGGACTTTTGAACATCACTGAGTGATTTTTCAATATTATGGGTTGCTTCTTTGGTATTTACGGACAATTTGCGTACTTCCTTAGCCACAACGCCAAAACCCGCCCCCTGCTCTCCTACACGCGCAGCTTCGATGGCCGCATTAAGTCCTAGCAGGTTCGTCTGCTCAGAAATCTCACGAATGAAGCCAGTAACCTTATTCACTTCTTGAGACTCCGTTACCGCTCTACGTGTATTATCTAATATTTGCTGAGAGGTGGCCGATAATTCTTCAGATTGTGCAGCTACGCTCTGAACCATGTCCATTAGGTGATTACTTATCCCATTAATCTCGTTTGTAAATACCTCAAGCTTATTCTCATTCTCCAGTGTGTAGGCAATTGCGAACACACCTACTACTTCGTTGTCTGTTCCATATATAGGTACACATGTTGAAATCACAGGAGATCCATAAATTTCTGCTGGAATCCGGTTAAAGCTAACCTCACCTTTTAACCCATTTGAAAGCGTTAAGTCATCAGGCGGAATAGGACTTCCTTTGACCAGTCCAAAATCAATGGCATTACTTGGAGTATAATACTGGAAGATTTCCCTGTCCGTAATACCGATCATAATATCTTGCGAGTGAAGCTTTTTGAAGTAAGGTGCTGCGAGGACTAAGGCATCGATAATACTCATCTGTTCATCTCCCATTAAGTAAATGTATATGTAAGTTTATCGACACAATGGGTGACATAATGAATATTGTCATATTAAAGTAACAATCCTACCGTAGGATGGATTCATGAATACTAAACCTATAAGCAGACGCCAATTTCTGAAGAAAAGCGCTCAAGTAACACTGGGGCTATTTGGAACCGCTAGTGCATCCGGCATTTATTCACACTGGGTTGAGCCCTACTGGCTTGAAGTTAAATATATAGATATAAAGCTTCCTCTACTCCCTCCAACATTCGATAGATTTCGTATTGTTCATTTCAGTGATTTACATTTAGGGGTTTATACGAAGACGGAAGCCTTAGCAGAGTTAGTGCAGAAAATTCAACACGTTAGTCCAGATCTGATTTGCTTCACTGGAGATCTGCTCGATCATTCAGCCGAATATATTTCTGAAGCTGTAGCCTTGTGTTCACAGTTGCGGGCTCCCTTTGGACAATATGCAGTATTAGGTAACCATGATGCTTTTGGCACTAGGAAAGCTGTAACGAAAGGGTTAGCGCAATCTGATTTCCACGTACTTCATAATGAACATGTTGTCTTAAAAAAAGATGAAGCAGCACTTTATCTAGCTGGAGTAGATGATCCGTGGGTCGGCAAAGCAGATATCCATCAGGCGCTACACCATATCCCTGATAAGGCATGCACCCTGCTCCTTGCTCATGAACCCGATTTTGCTGATGAATATAGGAATCTTCCTATAGATCTGCAATTGTCCGGACATAGTCACGGAGGACAAGTGCGCCTTCCATTTGTAGGTGCCTTGTACACCCCGCCGCACGGCAGTAAATATTCAAGCGGATTATACCAGCTCCCAGATCGTCGACTCCAGGTCTATACCACACGTGGGATTGGAGTGACTCGTATGCCTATACGTTTTAATTGTCGCCCCGAGCTTACCGTAATTACTTTGAGAACCTCCTATTGATTCATAGAATTTTATAATGGTTAAGGAGAATAAACCTGAAGGTTAAAAAATCGTTAGAAACTTTGCGCTTTTCCACATTTAATACAACAACACTGTAACCCCAGATGTAACCAAAACTATTTGAGGCTTATGTATAATCGTAAGAGTGATAGAGGAACACAACACACATCGAACTACATATAAGCCCATTATTGGGAAGGAGATAATAAATCATGAACAAAACTATGAAATGGACGTCTGCTGTATTAGCAGCAGGAGTATTACTTGGAGGTACTGGACTCATCGGAGGGAATTCTGTTCAAGCTGCAACGACCGGTAGCAAAACGGTCAAACAAGCCGTTCAACAGCCCTCCGTGCTGCTTAAATATAAGGGCCAAACCTTAACACAGCAAGGGAAGATCGTAGACGGAAATACCATGATTCCCTTAACCGTATTACGCGACGCCTTCGGTCTTGCTATTCATTATAATTCAACCACAAAGACTTACAGTGTAAGTAGTGACTCGGTGAAGCTTAACATGGAGGTCTCTGACTATGGCGTCAGTACCGATTTAAACGGATATTACATTTATAGCATGACCGGAAATCATGAAGTGAAGATGATCAATAACCGCTTATATGTTCCATTCAAACTGTTAAATGATTATTTAGGTGTTCAAGGCGTATATAATCCAGCCCAGAAATCACTTGAGCTTAGCAAACAGGTGATGAATGACATCAAGATCACCTCTGTAACCTTAGACAAGAGCAATAAGAATGCTAGTATTAAAGTTCAGTATCCAAAAATCAGTGGTCTAACGGATGAAGTGCAAAACACGATTAATGCAGCCTTCAAAAAAGAGGCTGAACTATTCGTGTCAGAGGCTGAGAAAGAGTCTAGCCGTAGAGATGGCACGATAGAGAATAAATATGATTACTCTCAAAGTTATGTTGTCACCTTTAACCGTGAAGGCGTACTTAGTGTAGTAGTAGATCAATATGGTTATAGTGGTGGTGCTCACGGCGGTACCATGCGCGAGGGACATACCTTCTCGCTGAAGGATGGTAAGAAAATAGAACTTAAAGAGCTTCTAAAGGCAGAACCTAACTACAAACAAAAACTAGATAAAATGTTGAAGGCAAGCACCAAAGATATAGCTTTTCCGGAGTCAACTGGTGGACTAACAGATAAACCAGCCTTCTTTGTCAGTGAAAGCGGCTTAGCCATCTTCTATCAACAATATGAAATCGCACCTTATGCAGCCGGGATTCCTACCTACACCTTTAATTTCAGTTCAATACTGCCTAAAGGCACCGATCCATTTGCTTCTTTCAAATAAATACTACCGCAAAACAAAAAGCGCTTCAGTCAATCGACTGAGGCGCTTTTTGTTATCTATATTATTCTTCTAAACTGCCGGCTGGTCCAAAAAATTCAAAATGAATTCTGTCATCCGGTACCCGCCATTCCTTGAGAGCCTTATATATGACCTTCATAAAAGGGGTCGGCCCACAGAAATAGAATTCAGAGTTCACATCTGCTATTTCTTGAAGCCAAGAAAGATCAATATAACCAGATCTATTGTACTTGTCTTCTTCTCCTGGAGATTCATAACATACATAGGACCGAAGAGAAGAATGAGATTGCGCTAAATCTGCCACCCTATCTTTCATAGCATGCAAACTTCCATTAATGGCTGCATGAATATAGGTTACCTCGCGCTCTGGCTGTGCAGCAATTATTGTCTCCAGCATACTTACCATTGGGGTTAACCCCACGCCCCCACTGATTAGAACCACCGGAGTGTCACTACGCTGATCCAGTACGAAATCGCCCGCTGGAGAGCCCACTTCTAATATAGAGCCTACTTGGACGAAATCATGCAGATAAGTGGATACGACGCCCGCTGGTCTGTCTATCCCTTCACCTTCCCGTTTAACAGTGATACGGTAATACGCCTGTCCCGGAGCACTGGACAAACTGTAGTGGCGAATATGGGAATATTCTTCCCCCTCAGGCTGAACACGAACCGTGATGTACTGACCCGGGGAATAAGAGGAGATAGGCCCTCCATCCTCAGGAGACAGGTAAAAGGAAGTAATAAGCTCACTTTCTCTAACCTTCCGAGTGACAACAAAGTTTCTGAATCCACTCCAGCCTCCCGGAGCTTCTGCAGCTTCACGATACTTTTCTGCTTCCACACCAATAAAAGCATCTGCGATCACACCATAGGCTTTGGCCCATGCACCTATAATTTCCGGAGTTGCCGCATTGCCAAGCACCTGCTCAATCGCAGCTAACAAGGTCTCACCCACAATCGGATAATGCTCAGGCAATACACCCAGTGCTCGATGCTTCTCTGCAATCTGTTTTACCACCGGTAAGATATTCCCTAGTTGATCAATATTCATAGCTGCTGCAAGGACTGCGTTAGCAAGCGCTGTCTGCTGTCTGCCTTGCCGCTGATTGGCATGATTAAATATATTCAATAGCTCTGGATGGTTGTCAAATAACAGACCATAGAACGTCGTAGTAATGGTTGTTCCATGAACCTGTAATACAGGAACTGTTGATTTTATAATAGCAACCGTTTGTTGATCTAACATATGAATACCCCTCTCTCTTGAATTAGATAATGCCTCTATAAAAAGCATATAGAAGCTGCAAATGAGCGAGTGTGCGCTGAATCACTTTAAAATTTAATAAAATGTGAACAAGCAGAAAATGCAATGATATCCATCACATTCGAATGCCCGATCCAAAAAAAAGCTGTCCAAGTAGCTCGGGTAGCTACCGGACAGCACTTTAGCTCTTATTTTGCCAGCTCTACAAAGCCTTCTCCGAACACATCTCTTACATCGTGAATGGCGATAAAAGCCTCTTTATCAATCGATCTTACGATTTTCTTAAGCATGGTCACTTCCTGTTTGCTAATGACAATATAGAGCAGCTCTTTGGGTTCTTTAGTATAATACCCTCGGCCATAAATGACTGTGACCCCTCTATCCATGATTCCATTAACTTGTTCAGCAATTTTGTCCTGCTCCTTGGATACAATCGTAATGGCTTTCATAGGATTCACTCCCTCAATAATGAAGTCCATCACCTTAGTAGCTATATAGAGCATCACGATCGTAAACATCAGACTTTGAACACCAATGATGAAATACGAAGCAAATACCACAACTAAATCGACCAAGAGAAGAGCGTAGCTAACGTTCCAATCCAAAAATTTATGCAGGATTCTGGCGATAATGGTTGACCCCGCGGTCGTCCCACCCACGCGTATGATCATTCCGATACCTACACCAGACAAGATGCCTCCAAATATTGCATTGATGATCAACTCATCGCTAGCGATATGCCAATTTTTTGTAAGAATCAGGAATAATGAATTAAAAAACACCGCAATAATCGTGTATACCGTCGTTGTTTTATCCAGGAATTTATAACCTACAATCAATAATAAAGCATTAAGAATTAAGCTAACAATACCTGGTGACCACTGATACAAGTAGTATGTAATCATAGTCAGTCCCGTTACCCCGCCTTCACCGAACTCGTTCGGAATCACAAACAAGTTAACGGCCAAGGAGAACAGCAATGCTCCTACAATGATGGAAATAATATCCGAAATACGCTTTTTCATACCATGCCCCTTCTATCCTCTGTCTATATCTACCATCCACAAATACTAACATCGCTTCGATATAGTTGTAAACAATCCAGAAGAAACCAGCATTCTATATATGGTGTAACCGACTACCCCACCGCAAGTGTTTAAGATCAGATCATCCACGTCAAAGGTGCCGATATACAATACTAATTGTGTAACTTCAAAGCTCAGACTCAGTGCAAAAGAGAGTATGAAGACCTTTTGAAATAACCTTACTTTTTGCGACAACAGCATAGGAACAAAGGCTCCAAACGGAATAAATGCCAGAAGATTGCCCACTAAATTAAGTGATGAAAAAGGATCTGAAAGTGACAGATGCTTTATCTCTTGCGAGATCTCTTTAAAGGGTACATAGTTGCCCTGTCGTTTAAAAATTCTTTCGGGATGTTCGAGCATACGTCCCGCTTGTTCCCAAAGTGATTGCAAGCTAAAAGGTGCGCCTTTAAATACAATAATTCGGATCAAGAAATACATATAGACGATGAATACGGCTGCCAGCAATAATTTCATAATAGAGTTGCTCTTAGGCTCTGTACTCATCAAAATGTAGTGACAATTACGCCGTCCATATTATCGCCCGACGTTTTATATTGCCCTTTCTTTGGAATCTTAATACTTGTATAACCTGATACTGGATAATAGTTTACTGTATATGTTTTTCCGTCTACAACCGTTGAAATTTCACTATTCTCCTTCAAAAGATCTAAATATTGTTCCAGCACAATCCCCTTCTCATGAATGATCGCACTGTGCGGCAACCCGACATAACGGAAATGCCAAGGTTCATATTTAATCCCCGTAATCTCCGTTTTGTCCTTCGGATAGCGTAAAATAAAGCCGTATTTCCAAGAGTTATCTTCCAGCCATTTGCCTTCTGGCGCTTTGCTCATCTCCGATTGAGACGATCCGATGTCCAGAGATAATCCTAAATTATGTTCGCTATATTGTGCTGGCAAAGCATAGTCTGAGCCTTTTTCCTCATACAATTGCTCTTGCTCCTCAAAGTCTCTGTACCCACTGCTAATTAAAAAATGATTCACGCCATCCTTTTCAGCAGCCTTGATCATCTTATTGAATTTATGTGCAACACTTTCAGACAACCGAATCGAGGTATCTAGTAGTCCATAGCCCTGAACCAGATCCTTCTGATCAAATAAGGTCACAATATCAGACTTCACGCTGTCCTCATGTACCGGATATTGTCTGTTCACCAGCAATAAATCCCCTTGATATACCTGATCTTGCGTAACCACCTTTATACTATCGCTATCTCTAATCGATCCTTTCTGGATCTTATCATTCTTATCATTGTTATCAGCTAGATTACCCGTTTCCGGCAAATAACGAGCGGCTGCATAACCAAGCAACAACACAACGATCATCAAAAAGCCCCACTTCTTCATCCGTAATGTCCTCCCATTTCCTATTTACGCTTGATAAGAATAGAATAACGGAGACACTTTAAAGAAAAAGCGGGACAATTATAAAGTTTTTCTTAAAATATATAAGAGATCAGTGACCTTAGCCAGTAAAGGTGTATCCTACACCCCAGATTGTCTTAATAAATTTGTTCTTATTGATGTCTTCTCCAAGTTTTTTGCGCAAGGTACGGATATGCACCATAACCGTATTACCACTCTCATAATAGGCTTCTCCCCACACTTGTTGGAAAATGCTCTCTGCGCTAAATACCTGCTTGGGATGACTGGCCAATAAATGCAGAATATCAAACTCTTTCGGAGTTAAGTCTATCTCCTCACCGTAAAGAGTAACGGTATGTTCATCTGGTGAAATCGTCAATCCACCTACTTCAAGGACCGATTTAGGAACGGCTGCGGGCTGACTGAATTGTATAGAGCGCCGAAGCTGAGAATTAACACGGGCGACTAACTCCATTGGATTGAACGGTTTGGTCATATAATCATCTCCGCCCATGACTAGTCCCGTGATCTTATCCAGATCAGAAGTCTTCGCACTTAAAAAAATAATCGGCAGATGATGCTGCTCCCGAATGTGACGGGTTACCTCATAGCCATCCAGCCCTGGCATCATAATATCCAGAATCGCCAAATCTATCGTTTGGGACTCAATGGCTTGTACCGCTGCACGCCCATCGGATACTTTAATGATATGATACCCTTCTTTTTGCAAATGCAAAGCCACCAAATCCGCAATCTCCGCCTCATCATCCGCAATTAAAATCGTAATGCGCTTCATCTATACTTCACCCCTATAGGTTTATACTATATGATCTACATCCATTATACCCCAAACTTAAAAACCACTCCTAGGATGAAGTGGTTTCGATGAAATCTATGATGAATAAATAGAACTGTTGTATTATTATTTACTTTTATGATAGCTCTCTAGCAGGGCCTCTAATGAAATGCCATTAACTGTGGCGCCTGAAAGATTGCAGTCTTTTATCTCCACATTCGAAAGATCACACTCTACAAAAGATGTGCCGTTAAGCTGGCATCGTTCAAACTTATTGCCTTTACCATACAAGTGAATATCATGGAAATAAGCTTCTCCTAATTCACTATTGCTAACCTCAATTTCCCACAATCCGACTTCATTAAACTTAACAAGATGCATATTGATATCGTTAAAAGTAGTACTGCTCATATTAACATTGTCAAACTTGGTACCCGCCATATTTACATTAGAAAAGTTCGTCTTAGGCATATCAATATCATCGAATTCACTTTGGCCCATGGCCACACGACGAAAGTTGGTTTCAGGCATTCTTTCATCCTGAAAAACCCTCTTTTTAAATTCGTCCTGCAATTTGTTTTCACTTAGATTGTTATTCACTGTACTCAACATCTCCCTTTTTAAGATCGTTCTTGATCTGCGGAGTCTACTCTCGACAGCTTCAATAGATAAATCAAGGAAATCAGCGATCTCCCTAACCTTATAGTTGTCGATATAGAATAGAATGGTGACTATACGGTTAGCTTCGGATAAGGTGTTTAATGCCTTCCACACATCTTGCTGGAGTTCTTTTCGGAGGAGCTGATCTTCAGTGGTCTCCAGCTGAGAAACCTCGATTTGCTCCATGAATTCATATGCAGCTTTCTTCTTATTCACTCTAAACCAATCCATACATTCCCGTGTAGTAACTGCATATAACCAACTGGCGAGTTTCTCTGGCTCTTTTAAGTTGGGTAAATTACGATAGGTTTTAACAAAAACCTCTTGTGTAATGTCTTGCGCGGTGTGGAAATCACCCAATTTACCGTAAGCTACTCCGTATACTGCATTGGAATATTTACCGATAAGCCCACTGAATGCATCCATATCCCCTTTACACACTTTATCTACCAGTTCTGCATCCGTACAAGTCACTATCTGCCTCCTTAACAATCAAGCTCATAACATAGACGGAAAAGGAGTTCAAAAACCGTCTTTATGCCTGTAAATATTCTTTTTAATGAAGAGAGGTCGATTAGGACTCTGTACCACTGGCTTGCCGATACAACTCTCGACTTTTATAACCAGCCCTTAAAATCATCTTCATTTCCTCTTTACGCTTAGCTCTTGTTGCCTCTTGTTTGGCACTATAGACATATCGAGCCCAATCTTTGCGATATCCCGGGGTAAGCGATTGATAAATCTCAAGCAAATCCGACGTATCTTTCAGATCTTGCTCCACATTTGGAATGAAAGAAATATAATCATCCACAGATTGACTTGGTGTATTGGAAAGCTGACCTTTACCCTTAGCGTCCTCTTTTAACCCCACAACTGTAAAGACATCATCCAATCCTACCATGCGTGCAAATTTAATATTGCTTGTCCCGATGTAGCCATTCTCATCACTGCCCAGACCCTCTAGTAAGTCGTCACGATGAATAAAGGTCGGATACACTTTGTTTCCCTTTTTAGGGTACGCCACAAAGAGATAGCCATTCTTATGAAGATGCTGTTGCTCAATCACACGGTTCACTAGTTCCTGTAACGACACCATGTCTAGTACAAAGGCAAATATAAGATCATACGCCCCATTTAGCGAGGTATCATAATCCGTCAATTCCACTAAATAATCGGAGCCTTCTGGTTTACTCAATATCGCTACTTGGTTGTATTTTTGTAAGTTCAGCTTTTCTACGATTGTTTTAGTCACTATGCTTCATCCCCCAAATGTATTCGGATGCTTCTTCATCGTGATCATTATAGCCTAATCGCTACCCAATCTAAAACATTCTACGGGCCGTCACAAAACGCTTCTTCCACTTCTCACTCAGGGCTTCATAATGGACGCCTTGCTCTTTAGAATACGTATGCAATATCTGATTATTTCCCGCATACATGGCAACATGACCAATGTCGAGACCACGTGCACTAAAGAAGAGGAGATCCCCTTTACGGAGTTCACTGATCGCAACTTCCTTCCCTTCTTTGGCTTGATTATAAGAGGCGCGTGGCAGATCCACCGATAACACGTTATCAAATAAATGCGCTACGAAAGAAGAACAGTCAAAGGTAGATGTCTGGTTCGTTGCTGCACCAAATTCATAAGGGGTTCCCAAATACTTTTCACCGTAAGCAAGCAACGCGCTTCCCTGCTTCTCAGCGAGCGACTCACTAGTATAATCGCTATATTTCGCTTTAGCAGATATGTACCCCGTCTTGTTATCTTGCGTTCGCACTTCTAACCACAAAGCATCCACTTCTCTAACGATATGGACTTTATCGCCTACGGACAACATTTGCTGGACACCTGATTGATCCGATGAATTCGGCGAACTGCGCAGGTTAACCCCATAACGAATCGTTGTATCGTAATTCAGCGCAGAATAGATGCGGACGGTCCGAGTGTTAGCCTCCCACTTCACGGTGCTACCTAGAGCCTCGCTTACAAAACGCAGCGGCATCATCGTGTTACCACCGACAACCTGGCCCGGGACGGTTAAGCTTAGGGCTTGTCCATTTTTGTTCGCGGATAAATTTCCTATTTGATAGGTCAGTACCAGATTTCCCTTAGTGGCCTTAACTGTTTTGGTATCGTTGTTCCATGAAATCTTTGCTCCCTGTTCTTCAAACAGCTTGCGCATGGGAATAAGCGTTGTACCGTTTATGAGCAAGGGCTGAACCTCTAATTCAAGCTGCCGATCATCCAGAAAAACGCCTGTAACCTGATTCAAAGGCGTTACCGCCGCATGGGCTGGAGCTGCATAGAGTATAGATGTAAGTAGTGCAAATAGAGTGGCTTTCTTATGAATCCTCATGATGTCATCACCTCGTTGATTGATATGTTCAATTATTATTACTAAAAAAAGGGTAATTAGTTTTGTTACAATTATTGGGGTTGCCGTCTAACTACAGCTCAAACCATGTAAAAAAGAGGACTGCGGTCACCTTTCGGTGCCACAGCCCTCTTTTTAATCCACTTCAAAAATAGAATCGATAATGACCGGAAGATTATCCCTTACAGAAACAGCACCCAATACCGAACGAGCATGACTGCCCTTGTCTCCGAATACCTCCAGCATTAAATCCGAACAGCCATTAAGCACTTTGTGATGTTCTTCGAATAAGGGGTCTGCATTCACAAATCCTTGAATTTTGACCACTCTCTTCACTTTATCCAAGGAGCCTAAAGCTGACTCAAGGACAGCAAGGATCTCTATACCAGTCTGACGTGCAAAATGGTAGCCTTCTTCGGTGTTGAACTCCTGTCCTAGCTTTCCTTTGGGATGCCCAGCAGGTCCTTTTCCCGATACAAAACATAATCCATTAACGATGACGTAGTTAGCATACTTTGCCGCGGGTTCACTAGCACTAGGCAGGACAATCCCTAATGCCTCGAGTCTGTCCGCTATGATTCGATCCGTCACTTCAGTCTTCTCCTCCAATCGAAACTTCAATAAATTGGTAAGATCATACTGGTTAATCTAGAAAGGGTCAATCCTATTTTGCATCAACCTCTGCTTCCCATCTCGATATCTCAGCTCGAACAATTGGCGCTACTTCAGTACCCAATAGCTCAATGGCTCTCATTACATCCTTATGAGGCATCGTACCCAGCGGTACATGCAGCATAAAGCGTGTAATTCCTACGTGTTTGCGTAGGTGAATAATCTTCTCAGCAACAGTGTCTGGATCTCCTACATACAAGGCACCTTCAAATCTACGTGCCGCATCAAAGCTCGCCCGACTATAATGACCCCAGCCACGCTCACGGCCAATCACATTCATGCTAGCCTGCGTAGAGGGGAAGAACAGATCGGCCGCAAGCTGATTATCCTCTGCAATAAAGCCGTGCGAGTGTGAGGCAACCGGAAGCTTCGACACATCATGTCCTGCTTGGGCCGCCGCTTTCTTATAGAGCTTCACCAGTGGAGCAAACTGCAACGGACTGCCTCCGATAATCGCGAGCACAAGTGGTAGCCCGAGCAGGCCAGCACGAATCACAGATTCTGTATTGCCTCCACTGCCAATCCATACGGGCAAAGGATTCTGAACGGGGCGCGGATAAATCCCCAGATTATTAATGGCTGAGCGATGATTTCCACTCCAGGTTACTTTTTCGGATGCCGTTATTTTTAACAACAGGTCAAGCTTCTCATCGAATAACTCATCGTAGTCATTTAAATCATATCCAAAGAGCGGGAAAGATTCGATAAAAGAACCCCGGCCTGCCATGATTTCTGCCCGTCCATTTGAGATTCCATCAAGTGTTGCAAAATCCTGAAATACACGTACTGGATCAGCAGAGGACAGCACGGTTACCGCACTGGTCAGCCGAATTCGTGTCGTCTGTGAGGCAGCCGCAGCCAGCAAAACCGCTGGAGAAGATGCAGCATAATCCTTTCGATGATGTTCACCCACACCGAATATATCTAAGCCCACCTTATCTGCAAGAACAATCTCCTCTACGACCTCGCGCAATCGCTGTGCATGACTTATTAACTCCCCCGATTGAACATCCGGTGTTGTTTCTACGAACGTACTGATGCCTATTTCCACTTACGATTCCCCCTTAACTATAATTTTCTCTTCGAGTTGTTTGTTTGATTATAACACAAGTTACGTTCAAGCATAGCTAGGCATTAGTGCCTAGCTCCAGCTTGTCCAAAAACTCATTCTTAAAATTTGCAGAACATCGCTGACAAATAGAGGATTTTGATGAAATATGTTGAAATGATCTACAACAAGTAGCTCTCATGCATCTCATGCTTAATATAGGAGGGACATATGCTTCAAAGAAATAAACACAAAAATTCCATATCCAAACAAACCTTCAATCCTGTTTGGGGTTCCTTAAAAATCGCCGTAATATATTTTATTATAGGATGCTTATGGATTCCTTTAACAGATAAAGCCGTTTCCACTTTTACGCGAGATCCGGAGTGGATTAGACTTATTAATATAATTAAAGGCTGGTTCTTTATCCTCATAACAGCTTTGCTTATCTTTGCATTAATTCTAGGCACTCTGAAACGGATTAAAAGGATCGAAAAGAAACTGGATCTTGCCTATAGGGATAGGGTGAGCGCCCACGAAAATCTAGAGGCCGCCTATGAGGAAATCACAGCTACGGAAGAAGAACTCAGACAACAATATGATCAGCTCATTGAGAATCAAGAGAAGCTAGCCTTGAATGAAGAAAGGATGCATTACCTGGCGTATCATGATCTATTAACCGGCTTGCCCAACAAATTAGCCTTTTATGAGAATGGGCCTCACATTTTGGAACTGAATAACATTGCAGCCTTAATGTTCATCGACATTGATTACTTCAAATATGTAAATGATACGATGGGCCATGAATTTGGTGACCGGCTAATTGTTAAGGTAAGTGAGAGATTGGTGTCGCTGGTTGGGAGTAGTGGGGAAGTGTATCGTTTCGCCGGGGATGAGTTCATCGTTCTTTTATATTCTATTGAGAACAGTCAGTGCATAACAAGCGTAGCCTCCCAGATTATTACCGGTTTTAAAGATGCGATTGAGATGGATGACAGTCTCCTACATGTTAGCCTAAGCATCGGAATCAGTACTCACCCCGAACATGGAAGTAATATTATGGAACTCCTTAAATGCGCAGACATCGCTATGTATAAAGCCAAAGACGCTGGCAAGGGTCAAATTATTGTCTTTGATCAACCGCTCAATGATACTTTTACTGAGCGAATGAACATTGAGAAGCGGTTGTATAATGCTTTAGAGAAAAATGAGCTGGAAGTATTCTATCAACCACAGATTGATCTGGCTCAGAACAGGGTGACGGGACTAGAGGCTCTTATGCGCTGGAACAGCCCTATACTAGGTATGGTCCCTCCGGATAAGTTTATCAAAATAGCAGAAGATTCCCATCTCATCATTCCCCTCGGAGCGTGGGTGCTCAGAACGGCCTGCGCCTTTTTGAAAAGCCTTCATGAGCAAGGATTATCACATCTGACGATGTCTGTTAATATTTCAATGCTGCAGCTACTGCAAAGCGACTTCAATGAGTTAGTTCTAGACACCTTGCAAGCCTCCGGGCTAGATCCTGAATACTTAGAGCTGGAGATCACAGAGAGTGTTCTGGTTGAATCTTACGAATATGTGAGCAGTAAACTGACTGAACTCAGAGCTCACAACATAAAAATTGCCTTGGATGACTTTGGTACCGGTTATTCCTCCTTAAGCTATCTTACTCATATGCCGATCTCGACTTTAAAAATAGACAAGTCCTTCATTGATTCCATTCGAACAGGGACACATCAAGCCGTTCTCGTCGAACAAATTATTATGATAGGTAAACGCATGAATATGTGTGTTATTGCAGAAGGTGTGGAACGCACTGTACAACTCGATTACTTGCAGGAGCAAGGCTGCGATAAAATTCAAGGTTACTTGTTCAGTAAGCCACAGTCCGCACAGAGCGTAAAAGAGCTATTAACCGAGTGGGAGAAGGTTTCGAGCTTAAATGAATAAAAATGAACCTATTTTTTTGTATAAGAAGGTGTTACCGGATTGAATGTCATGACATGGATTGACTTATCATTATTCTTCGTTCTATTCGTTCTGTTCATCTACATATTTGTTACTGTAACAATCACTAACTTACATAAGGTTTACTTGACTTTCCATTTCACGATGATGTTATGGCCCTTCTGTCAATTTGCTCTCAAGACTACAGTTGATCCCGATGTTCAATTGTTTTATGTAAAGCTCGCTTTTATTGACTCGATACTGTTAACGATTGGATGGCTTCTTTTTACGATTTTTCTCACTGGCAAATCATATCTCCTCCGAAAAAAGAAAACGCTGATCCTATACATTGTCGCAGCATTGATCTTAATAGGAGTGATCATCAATCCAAAGCAAAGCTTTGTACTCCCTATGCATGGTGGATATGTTGAAAGATCCTATGGTCCGCTTTTTTGGCTGTTTATTCTCTTTTTGATCTGCACCATTACTATTTCTCTGTATATCATCTATTCAGCGCTTATATCGAACGCCACACAGCGGATCAAAAAACAGGTTACTCATGTACTCAAAGGTGTACTAGTGCTGACTGTATTTGTATTACTGGATGTCTTTCTTAATGTGGTACTATTTAAATCTCAGCCGGTGATTCCGGGGATGACCTCTCTGGGGATACTAATCTCTGCCATCTTTTTCGTCATTGCCATCCATCGCGATAAAATATTTGATCTCGTAACCATCGCCCATCAGGATATCATTGACACACTCACACTAGGTATCCTTGTACTGGATGATAACGAGACTGTGGTAGAAATCAATCGATCGCTTTTGCCAAATATCAACCTACAGATCGGTGATCGCTTCGACTTATCGACGCTAACACCCCAGGAGCAGACTGCCAGCGCTTTCCGATTGTTTCAACATTCATATCTTAAACAGCCCATGGAGAGAACCGAAGTTGAAGTATTCTACACCTCGCTCCAAGCATACATCAATATTACAGCGGCACCAATTGTCGTAGGCGATATCATGGTTGGACGGATTCTCACTTTTCAGGATAGAAGCGAGCTGCATCGCCTCATTGCTGAGACTAATCATCAGAACGTGATCCTGCAAGAGCGTAATCTGGCATTAATTGAAATCCAAAGTGAGCTTTCTCAGACCAACCAAAAACTCAAGCAGATGGCCATAACCGACAGCTTAACAGGTTGTTATAACCGTCATTACTTAACGCAGTACTTAGAACAAGAAATCATAGAAAATATGATATTGAAGCAGCCTTTTGCCATCATTCTACTGGATATCGACTTTTTCAAAACAGTGAACGACAATTACGGCCATTTAGTAGGCGATGTTGTAATTTGCAGCACGGTAGAGGTCATTAAGCAATCGCTGAGGGAGACGGATATTCTGGCACGTTATGGCGGAGAAGAGTTTATCGTCTATTTACCAAATACGAACCACTCACAAGCAAACCTCTGGGCAGAGCATATCAAATTCATGATAGAGGCCAATAAAGTATATTTGGATGAGGTTGCTCATTCTGTATCTATCACTGTAAGCATGGGACTACTGTCCATTAATAATTTTGCAGAGCAGTATGCAGAAAGCCCGACCAATCAACTAAATGATTTATTCGAATCTGTGGACAAAGCCTTATATCAAGCCAAAAATGCAGGACGAAACCAGATTGTTGAGATCATAAGATAATGCTCTTTCGAATATTGGCTCAAAAAAAAGAATCAGCCCTACTTCTATCGAAGGTAAGCTGATTCTTTCTTTTTATATCTTTTTAACAAATTCAGATTTTAATTTCATAGCTCCAAACCCATCAATTTTGCAATCAATATCATGATCTCCGTCCACTAAACGGATGTTTTTCACTTTGGTACCTATCTTCAGAACGGATGAGCTTCCTTTTACCTTAAGGTCCTTGATTACGGTTACTGAATCGCCGTCGTTTAATACATTACCGTTGGCATCTTTGATAACCTTTTGATCTTCACTATTCTCAGACTCTGATTCTAATGTCCACTCATGTGCACATTCCGGGCAAACAAGTAGACTTCCATCTTCATAAGTGTACTCAGAATTACATTTCGGGCAGTTCGGTAAATTAGACATCGTTTCATTTTCTCCAATCGTAGTTCAAATTCTAGCTGTCTTATAGCTGACCTTTAAAAGTATATTTCATATTCATGAAGGAATCCACTATATCCAGATAGTAAGCTTTGTTCGACATTACCTGATTTCCGCTTAGAAAACAAACTACTAAATATTATCTTGTATATGTTTTCACAATTGACTATGATAATAATAATGTAAAATTTTCAATAAATACATAGGAGAGTGAACAATGATTAGTCAAAGGAGTGTCGGATTTTCCATTATATTGTCATTAATTACATGTGGAATATACGGAATATTTTGGTTTATTGCTCTAACGAATGACGTAGGCAAGCTAAGTGGAGACTACACATTTACTGGAGGAAAGCATTTCCTTCTGACATTGATTACTTGCGGGATATGGAGCCTGGTTTGGGCCTACCAGATCGGTAAACATGTTGCAGAGGCTCAAAGACAACGCGGCCAACTCGTATCCGATAATTCAGCTCTTTATGTGATCCTCACCATTTTTAGTTTTGGTATTGTTACATATGCTTTGGTGCAATCCGATGTTAACAAATTGGTATAATTTCACTATGCATAAGAGGACACACCCTAAACTATTTTGGGGTATGTCCTTAAGTCTCCTTGGCTTCCTGTATTTCACTGTATGGATGCCCTTAACCAATATAGGTATACCTTGTCTATTTCATGAATGGACTGGATTTTATTGTCCGGGATGTGGAATCACAAGAGTTATTCTATCCTTGTTAAAGTTCGACTTCATTCAGGCGTTTAGATTTAACCCGTTGCTATTTATTCTGGCGCCTCTCTATATGCTGTACTTGATTACTGAAAAGAAGCGTATTCAACCACTTAGCCATGGAATTATGGCTTTGATGTTGATCCTAACCGTTACATTTGGAGTACTGAGAAATTTCCCAATGTTTGATTACTTGGCCCCAACAGTAATTCGTTAGCATCAACTATGGTTGCATAATCGCTTGAAGTCGCACAATCGCCTGAGCCCGGTCAACCACCTCTAATTTGCTATAAAGATTACTAATATAATTACGCGCTGTTCCCTCCGCGATATGCAGTGTATCGGCGATTTCGCGGTTATTCAGTCCCCGGATAATGAGCTGCGCCAACTCCTCTTCCCGTTCTGTCAGACTCATCCGATCTACATTGGATCTTTGCCAATGTTCGTACTCCGTCAGTCTATTCATTCTCGTCGCCAATTTCGCTGCTACCGGGGCTGGCAGGATAAATTGCCCGGATATCGTATCACGGATCGAAGAAATCATTTTGTCTGCATCCATATCCTTCAGCATATACCCGCTTGCTCCAAATGCCATACCCTCAACAATATAGTCGGTCTCTATAAAAGTGGTTAAAATCAGAATGAATATATCTGGACGAATCTGCTTGATTCGTTTTAGTGCACTGATCCCATTCATAATCGGCATTTGAACATCAAGCAGTACCAGATCGGGCTGAAATGTTTCCACCATCACGCAGGCCTCTTCACCGTTCTTGGCAGCGCCGACCACCTCCATATCATCCTCCAGATCCAGAATGGTACGAAGTCCTTCACGCGTCAACAATTGATCATCTGCAATTACAATCTTTATCTTACTCATTTTCTATTCCCAACCCTTCGCATTGGCAGATCGATTTCCAGTAGACAGCCCTCATTCATTTCTGAATCGATGGATAAGCTACCTCCCAGTTGCTCCACCCGTTCTTTCATCGTCCTAAGTCCAAAACCCATCACTATATGACTATCTCCTGACCCACGATCTTTGAGCCTAAACTGCAAATTCGCTCCGACAGACTCCAGACTAAAATGGAACTCCGTACTCTTACCGTGTCTGATTCCATTCGTTAGCCCCTCCTGCAAAGCATGATAGATGGCCTTTTTATAGGCTGTTGACATGGCCTCCGGCAGATCATAAATAATGGCATGGACGACAACGCCTGCATTACGCTCAGTATCACGAATCAGCTGCTTCAACATAACCGTAAGGTCCGAATACTTGTCCTCCTTCAGCATATGGACAGAACCGCGGATTTCATTCAAGCTATGCCGAACAAGATCCTGCGCCTCAACCAATCGCTGGACGCCACTATCTATATCTTTTTTCTGGAGCAGACGCTTTCCGGCTTCAATCTGCAGAATCGTCGATGTAAGTGTATGCCCAACAATGTCATGAATCTCTTGGGCAATACGATTACGTTCCTCAAAGACGGTAGCTTCGGCCAAAGCCGCAGATGTTTCTCGCATCGAACGCTCCAGACTACGAGTTCTTTCTACAACTTGGTCCTCTAGATTTTTTTTAAGATATTGGATTCCCGAATACAGCTTGGCGTTAGCAATTGAGATTGCGCATTGTGAACCAAGCAGCTTGAGCACATCGAGTCTACTTGGAGTAAATACACCTGGGGCTAGGTTATTCTCCAAATAGAGTAAACAAACCAATTTATTCTGATTCATGATAGGAAGACAAAGAACCGATTTCAGTCTATTCTTTCTAACGTAAACGTTACGCGTAAATATCCCATCACTGAGCGCATCATGTAATACAACCTGCTCCTGTGTTCTTGCTGCATAGGCTATAATCGCTGCCGGAACAAGATCTGACTCTTCCCCTAGAGGAACAGATTCGATATGTTGAGCCTCTGCGGTACCATAAGCTTCAACCATCCATTTGCCATCATGATCAAAAATAACTGCCCCATATTCGGCCCCAGCATTATGGAGCATGATCCGCATCAGCGTGGCCAATAATCGACTCATCTCCATCTCGCCCGATAAAGCTTGTGCAGACATCACCACAGAAAGGGAATCGACTCGATCGAGCCCGGGCTCCCGTTTAATATGCAGCAAATGGCTATGCTGCTGCTCAAGGTCAGCCGCTTTAGCCTTTGCGCCCCATTGCAGATAAGCCTCGTAAGCCTCAGTCATATAGATTCTTGCTAGATGCAATTTGCCATGACGAAGCCCATACTTGCCGTAACACTCCGCCGCCATCGCTAAATCGTGAATATGACCGTTGATACGAGCAGTCTCAATAGACTGCTCATATAAGGCTTCAGCTTGTCGTGGATCTCGCGATAGACGAGTCAGCTCAGCCTTCATCAACAGATATTTATGCTCATAATTTACCGGGCAACGCCTAGCAAACTTTTTCATTTTCTTCAGGCAACTGCGCATTTTTGCCCGATATATACGTTGCTCTTCAGCGTTATATTCCTCATGCAACTGAGCCCAGACTAAACATTCATACACAATCTGCATGGGACTGTCTAAGCCATCTTCACGTGATTTTATAATGGCTGCTGATTTCGCTAATGCCTCACTGGCTTCGCGGTACTCCCCAAATACATATCCTGTCAAATATTGGTATACCCAGACCATTTCTTGTATAAAATCAAAGGTATCTCCATGAACCGACTGTGCAAAATCAGGTTCGCTAATCTCTGCGATGTTAAATGGATCATCTACAGAGCGATAACCTGTCAATCGAAATAGAGTAGCCACAGCTATGATAGCCTGCTTACAATGAAGACTGTTGTTATGGCGCAGCAAATCTCCGGAATGAGTAATTAACCGATCATAGATATCGCCTAGTGGATGACCAAACTGCAAAAGGGAGGCACAGTTGATTAGCATGTTCTGGTTACCTTTCCATAAGTCACCTGATTCCAGCCCCACTTTACCTGCTTTCTCGGTAAACATACGGAGCATAGCTGGATCATAATTCCGCCAGCTATCGTAGCACATTGCAAACGCAGCCAAGGTTGTCATATGTAGTTTCGGATAGGGTTCCGATAAGCTGCACGCCAGCATGGCCCATTTAAATGTTTCTTCATCATTACGGAAGTAATAGTATTGAAACATTGCATAGCCTATGAATCCAATGGAAGCCTCCGGAGTCATCCCATAATCGAGCGTTAATTCAATCATGGTGAAGGAAGAAGCGAGCCACCCTTCGCGATTGACATAGAAGCAGGCATTGCTCGTATGATCTAAAGTGGACATTGCGACTCTACGAGCCTCATCCGTCATCGGAGGTAAAAGATTAAGCGATTCGAGTGAGACCTTCTGTAATCTATGCCGCAATCGTAACCATTGGAGTGTCAATTGAACATAGCCGGGATCAAATTTATGCTTCACATTCAGTAACGATAATGTATGCTGACCTAAGGAGATAACCTCTTCGTGGTTATCATTACTTGCTTCCAACTGCACCTTCATCGCGTAGACGTATGCCTTATCCATATTTGTCGCAGCTTTATCAATTAGCAGATGGAATAATTCATTAGCCGTGTCAAAATGGGAACATAAGTATTCGAGCTCCGCCTTCTCCCGAAATACCCGGAAGGTTAGCTCATAGTGCTCCTCCCAGCTCCGCTCCTCTAGTAACGCTGTTGCCTGAAGCATATATTGTAAGGCTGTCTCATGTGCGGTTGTTTGCTTCGCTTTTATCCCTGCCTGTAAGTTCAGCTCTACCAATTCAAGCCTCTGTTCAGGGCGACCTATCCACGCAAGCGCCTGATTCAAATGATGGACAGCTTCAAATAGAATTGTTCCTTCATTAAGAGAGCTGCGGCCTAGCAGTAGCATGCCAATCCTCCAATGCAGCTCTGGGCGCGCCTCTTCGGGAACAAGTGCATGAGCCGCCCGATGGATGCGGTTATGCTGGAATTTAAAATGCGTATATTCCTCCCCGGTAACAGGTTGTAGCAAGCGTCCATTCACAGCAGCTTCCAACGCTTCGGTCAATGTCTCTACCGGAATCTCCGTAATCTCGGCAAGCGTACCCACATCAAATATGCTGCCCAATAAAGCAGCTCTACTAAGTGCATACACCGTCTGATCGGGAAATTGCTGTAATTTACTTGAAAGATATGCTGCTGCATTATCGGGAACACTCAATTCAGTAATGCGCTGGAGGTCCCATTTCCAGCTTCGAAGATCCTCGTCAAATTTCACTCGCTGATCATCAATCAAATCCTGAAGGAATTGCTTAATAAATAGTGGATTCCCATCTGTCTTATGTAGAAGTACCCGCGCTAACTCGTCCAAGTCAGCAGCCTCGTAACGCATAACATCCAGTAGCAGTTGTTTTAAATCGGTGAGTTCAAGCGCCTGTAGAGAAATTTTACTCATCACTACGTTACGGTCAATCAAATGCTTTTCCAGCCTACTCAGTGGGTGCAGGCTCGTAATTTCCCGGTCACGATAAGAAAGAACGATTAGCAGATGACTCGTGGCCGTGTCCTCTATAAGCGAAGTTAGATATTGCAGCGATGTTTCATCCGCCCATTGCATATTGTCCAATATCAAGATCAAAGGATGATCCTCATGAGGAAAGAGGTGTATAAATCGACTCATGATTAATTGAAATCGATGTTGAGCTTCCAGCGGCGGCAACGGAGGTACAGATGGTTGGGGGCCAATCAAGAGCTCAAGTTTTGGGACGAGTTCAATCAGCAGTTGCCCGTAACCGTCTACAGCTTGTACAATACGCAGCTTCCAAACCTCCACCTGCAGCTTCGTTTCCATCAGCAGTTGACTGACCAATTCTTCTATAACTTGATGCCAGATGCCATAAGGGAGTGAAGTATGTAAAGATTCAAATTTGCCTCTGGCAAAAAAACCATCCAAAGAAATCGAATTTCTAAGCGTTTCTTTCAGAAAGGTTGTTTTGCCGATACCACTCTCACCGCTAAGCCAGACCGTCTTTACAGCACCTTGCGATGCTCGTTTCAGTGCTTCTCGTAAGCTTAGTTTCTCAAAATGTCTTCCGTAGAATCGTTCAGATACCGTCCAGCGTTCAGGAATATCCCAGCTTCCTAACAGGAAGGGCTCAATGTACCCGTATTGTTGTAGATGGGATAGACATTCCTCAAGATCCGACTTGATTCCAAAGGCGCTGGCATATCTCGCATCAGGCATTTTCTCCATGCATTTACCAACAATGTCAGAGACAGAGAGAGGGATAGCTGGAAACCTGTGATGTAAAGGCTCAGGTGTATCTGCAAGATGACGATATACAATATCAACAACATCATGAAGCTCAAAGGGGCGACTGCCTGAGAAACATTCATACATAATGACTCCAAGCGAATAAAAGTCAGAACGATAGTCCGGGTTCAACCCAGTTCGACCCGTTTGCTCTGGCGATATATAAGGAAGTACGGCATCCGGTCGCCCGCTTAAGGGTGACAATGGACAGGTATCATTTTCAGTCGAGCACATTCGTATATCCATAAATTTCGTTTCAAAAGTAATTGGATTGACGATTAGATGAGCGGGGGTTAGTTCATTTAGTGTTATTTTTTCACGATGAATTTGCATAAGACAATCAGCAACAGCGATGGCGATCCGAAGCAGCACTGGAAGCTCCAGTGAATCAGGTGTACGCAGTATCTGATCTAGCGTACTGCCCTCTATATCTTTTAGGAGAAGGACTGGCCGATCCGGTGTGATTTCCAGGCTATACGCCTCGATTGCTCCACGACCGCTAAGTCGCTTAAGCACGTCATACTCATAACGAAAAGCATCAACCATAGTAGATCCCGGGTACTCGCCTTTAGTTGTCTTGGCGATAACCCTAAGGCCATCTTCTTGACGTAGGAGTCTGTACAGCCTGATATCTGAGGTGGTTTCTATTTGATCTAACGTTTGGTATCCTGGCATCTCAAACATTAACAGCACTCCCTAGTTACAATTAGGTAGACAGAATACGCAATATCGCAAAGTAGTTATACTCATTATATCATCTGATCTCGCCGTGCTACTCTATGTTATATCGAGCCCTACCATCAGTTGTTCGATATAAAAACTCCTAAAAATTCAGGAGGTGTCCCAAGAGCTATGAACTGGCTGCTGAGACACCTCCTCGTATTTAATGCTAATGTTATATTTCTACTCATAAGACATTTCGTATTTTGTTAGCCCTATCGCGTTTGCGTACAGTGCCGCCTGTGTCCGATCATTAACCTGCAGCTTCGCTAAAATCTGGCTGACATGCTTCTTGACCGTAAATTCACTGATAAAGAGACGTATAGCGATCGTTCTGTTGCAAGCACCTTGTCCAAGTTCAATCAGTACTTCCTTCTCTTTCGGTGTCAATTCATCCGTCGGACTGCTGCCGCTAATACGCATCTTTTCTTCCATTAGACCAGGATCATAATACTTTCTCCCTTTGTACACTAACTGGATAGCAAAGAGTAATTCCTCCGGCAGCGCCTCTTTTAGGACATATCCATCTACCAGTACCTCTTCAGCCCTCAAAAAATCCTCTCTGCTCGCAGAGGAGGTCAACAGAATGAACTTACTAACAATGCCGCGAGCACGTGCTGTCTTAATGATATCCAAGCCTGATTCATCAACAAGCTTAAGATCAATGAGGACAATATCTGGCTTTGTTGCTTCAATCACATCAAATGCTTCTTGACCATTCGTAGCTTCACCAGCGAATTGCACACCTGGCTGCATTGAAATGACAGATGCCAGCCCTCTTCTAACTAAAGGATGATCATCCACAATAACGATTTTCATAGAAAGGCCTCCCTCTAAATCTCATGGCAATCTTAATTCTCTATATCAAATCCACTTAGGATACCGTCCAATTAATGTCTGCCCGTTTGGCCCCTTCCATCTTGAGCAAGATTTCCAATTTGATATACAGATCACTGGCCTTAAGCTCTGGATAATAGTCTGCCTGAACATTAGCAAAAGATTCTCTCACATGATTACGCATCTGAACAATCGAGTGTAAGCAGCCATAAAATAAGCTCCGATTATAACAGTGATGATCAATCCGATTCCTAACATCTGCATTCACCTCTAATGTATTTGATTAAATGGGCTGGAAGAGTTGGACCATCTGATTCATTATAATTAAAAGATTTATCCGGTTATAGTGAGCGTTGTCATCACTTCTGTCATATTACAAAATGGATGTTTTTTACATAATGCGAGCCTCATATTACGTAAGCCCAATAAAAAACAGGCGAATCATGGTTGGATATACCACAATTCGCCTGTTTTCTTTTGCCTATGGAATTTAATTATTAACTATCCCAGACCATGATTGATACTTTTGGACTGGTTAACCTCTTAATTTCCGAGTCAAAACAAACGCCGGAACCAATTCCACACATCACCCGTGATGGGGATTAACCCGAAGCCATGCTCGCCAACTGCGATTAGACCATATGCCCATTGGCCAATAGCTACTGCTCCCCCAGCAATTCGTCCTATGGCTACCACCCCAAATGCCGTATCACCTATGGCGACAGCTCCCAACGCTTTTTCGGCTATCGCGATCGCTCCTACAGCTACTCCTGCAATGGCAATCGCCCCAGCTGCGAAGCCAAGCCAGCTAAGTGCTATCGCTCCAAGGGCTAACCACATTCCTAGTGATATTGCACCCACGGATAAAACCCCTACGCTTATCGCACCTATGGAAATCAAGCCTATAGCTACATCTCCAATAGCAATTAATCCAACGGCTGTCATCACTTGTGGCTTGCTTCCGTGACCATACCCCTGACCTGAGTATCGACCCAAATTGCTGCGAATACTTACCACCGGAAATGATGGAGACGGCCATTGATAATCAATTTCTCGTCCACCTAACCCTCTAGAATCCGCCCAGCGTGTGAAGTACTTATGCCATTTCATATCCATCCCGTCCCCCTTCTCAATTACCTTAATTATACAACCCCAGGGGTTTGCCTGTACTCAGACTCTGACCCGAAATTCATCTCATCCTCTAGACGGAGATATGCTCGTCTCAATCAAAATCCGTATACTCCAGTAAATACGCCGGGTCTAACACGGTAATCTGCTGATGTTGAATATCAATAATCTTTTGCTCTTGCAGATCTTTAAGCACAAGGGTAGCCGTCTCCCTGAGTGTTCCGATCATATCCGCGAACTGCTGATGGGTTAGTCGGAAATTAATCCTAATCTCGCCTTGCTCCTCTACTCCGAATCTTTGGTATAGTCTTCTTAGTGTAAAAATCGCACGCGCTCTCGCATCATGAAATTTCATTTCGTGTAATAACCGATTCGATAACAATAAACGGTCCATCTGCAGCTGCATCAATTGTTCTTTAATCAACGGGTAATCGGCAAGCATCTGCTCGAAAGGCTCACGTTTAATCTCAAATAATACTGTATCGTTCATAGCCACCGCAGATAACACTCTTACATTGGAGGGATGGATCACTTCCAAATCGTCAAAGAAATCCCCTTTTCCAAAAAGATCTACGGCCAATATACAGATAATAAATCATCATCCTGTTATATTCTATCGTAACGATGCCAAAACCAATAACAAAGGAGATCCTTCTATGAGATATAATTTTGACGGAAAAGGACTTACAGAAACGCCAGAGATCGTATTTGAGAGCAAATCGCTACTAGAACTGAGCATGTACAACAACCACATTAAAGAGATTCCCGATCAGCTTTTCCTTCATGATGAATTAGAGGTACTTAACTATGCAGGCAATGAAATCGAGCGGTTATCAGAGAGCATCAATCGTTTAGTTCACCTTAGGATGCTGGATTTAGGCCATAATCGACTGAAAGTGTTGCCGAAGAGCATTGGCGGACTACAGGGGTTGGATTCTTTTCTATACCTAAGTAATAATCAGTTTGAACAGCTGCCGGAGCAGCTTTGTAATCTCCAGAAGCTCAAGTATCTGAACGTGACGGATAATCATCTCAAGCAATTACCTATCCGTATAGGTGAAATGAGCAGTCTCATTGAATTGCGGCTATATTACAATCAGCTGGAAAGTCTGCCAGATTCGATCACACAAATAAAAGGGCTGAGAGAGATCCATCTATATGGTAATCAACTGGTCTTGTTACCCGAGCATTTGGGTGCAATAGAAGAACTTCGGATAATTGATTTAAGTGATAATCGAATCACTCAGTTGCCTTCATCCATCGGTAAACTAAGCAAGTTAAGAAGACTGAGTCTTCGAAAAAACAAACTGAATAAGCTTCCTGAGGAAATGGGTCAATTAAGCAGCCTTGTTGAGCTTGACCTAAGAGATAATCATCTGCAAGAAATTCCGGATTCCTTTCTACAGCTAGAACGATTAGAGAAATTGGATCTCAGATGGAATCACAGCTTGAAGGGAACAGATATTTTAGAACAATTAGAGCAAAGAGGATGTATCGTTTATAAATAACAAAAAAGCCCCCTGTTAAAGAAGCTTTTCATTCAAATCTATGCTATGCGTGACTCGGTTTCTCCCCTGTTCTTTAGAAGTATAGAGCGCTTGATCAGCTTTTTGCAGTAGGGTGGCTTCTGAATCGGTTGGAATAAAGGTAGCTACACCAATGCTCACCGTAATCTGGCCCATTTCCCAAGTTGAATACGCGATAGATTTCCGTAAATTCTCGGCTATGTTCTTTGACTCTGAGATATCTGTATTAGGTAAAAGAAGTACGAATTCCTCACCGCCATATCTAGCCGCAATATCCTCTTTACGAGATTGCAATTTCAAGATACTTGCCATTTTCTCCAGCACATAATCACCTGTCTGATGCCCATAGGTATCGTTCACTTTTTTAAAATGATCAATATCTATAATACACAGCGAAAATGCTGCCTGATCCCGGCCATACCCTACAATCTGCTCTTCCAGCTTCTCTTGAAGAAACCTTCTATTCTTCAGCCCGGTCAGCTTATCTGTATTAGATAGCTCTACTAAAACGGCATTCATCTCCATCAGCTCGGCTTGCTTCTGTTCAATTTCCAAATGAATTCGCTTGAGTTCGGCAAGCGCCTGATCCTTTTCCCAGTAAGCTACTTCTATTTGCTTCTTGGCAGACCGAAGCTCCAGCTCATAGTCAATGCGTTTTCCCATCTGTACCAAGATACAATCAATGATCTCTACACCTTCACACTCCAACCGTCTGCCATTCAATAAATATGGAACCGCTTTACCTTCACTATCTTTCAGATTTATAAATAACTCTTCCACCTGTCCATTTAGATTAATAAAAGGATAGAAGTATGAATGAAAAATAAGCTTGTTTGCCGTAGACATGATAGATTCAAAATGCTTATGCACCAAATCAACCTGTTTATACCCCATACGGTCCAAGAAAGTATGATTCACATCCTTGATTATTCCTTCATGGGTAATAGAAACATAGCCACAAGGCGCATATCTTAATCGGTCATCCATGATCTAAATATCCTTTCAACACAGCATAATCTCGTCCTGCTTACGTAAGATATTCATTAATTAAAGTGATGGTCTCCTCAGGATGGCTAATATGCGGGTAATGCCCTTTAGCCTCCATTAACCGGAAGGTACTATTATTCAAGTGTTTATGTAGATATTCTCCAGCCGCTATAGGTACGATACTGTCATCCGAGCATTGTAGAATAAGTGTAGGCACTGTAGCCTTAGATAGATCTTCTCTATGATCTGAAAAGAACGTAACCTCAGCAAACTCTCTTGCAATAACAGGATCTGCCGAAATAAAGCTGCGTTCCAGTTCTTTCGTTAACATCGGGTCAGGGTTGTTCATAGCAAGAGGTGCCATAAAACTAGCCCAGCCTGCGAAATTCATCTCCATCATCTCCAGAAGCTCAGTAATATCACTCTTCTCGAAGCCTCCGAAATAAGCACCGTCATTTAAATAACAAGGAGAAGGACCAATCATAATCATTTTATCAAAATAGTCCGGCCGCTCAATCGAAGCAAGCATCCCGATCATAGAGCTAATAGAATGACCTATAAAAATAATATCTTTGAGTTCCAGCGTTTCGATGACATCCAATACATCCTGTACATAGCCGTGGAGCGTATGATATTTATCTGTTGTATATGCATTTAAATTCGAGTTACCTGAGCCTACATAATCAAATAGAACGATTCGATATTTTTTCTCAAAAGAAGGTGTAATAAACTGCCACATGCTCTGGTCACACCCAAATCCATGTGCAAAAAGGATCGTTCGTTCTCCTTCTCCAATCACTTTCACATGATTCCGCACCCTAATATCGTTCATTTTATATAACTCCCTTTATAGTTAGCATTCTCTCAATTTTGAAGGGTTGCCCTATAAATATCAAGAGCATAAAAAACTCCGCTTGAACAATCGGGACTGACCCCATCACTAGGATTTGAGTCTTTTTAATATGCTGATCATTACTATACTTCACCCCAATAGACCTCGGTCTCATATTCAAAAATTACTTTATCATCCTGTTTATTTCGTTCAAATAGGCTCCGCAGCTCCGTCATCATGTTCTCGTAACGTGGATCTCCGGGGGCCGGAATGTAGGAAGACGATCTCGCCCGCCCGCTTAATCCTTCGAAATTAAACACCTGCTGATTGCTAAAGTGCGCTACTTGCATCTGTCCTGTCTTAAAAAAGGAACTAAGGATCTCAGGGCTAATGTTCTTATGATTAACTTGAGTGTAGTCCGTGCCGAAGGTTTGCACCAGCTGCTCATACTCCTCCAGAAATGGGGTACCGTAAGTACACCGAGAATTCCATATCAGAACTGCCTTTCCACCTGGTTTAAGAATCCGCTTGAATTCCAATTGTGCTGAATCCCTATCAAACCAGTGAAACGCCTGAGCACATACGATAAAGTCTACAGACTGGTCTGGCAATTCTGTCTTCTCGGCAGACCCAGGCAATGCGCGGAAATGATTGTCCTTTGCGAACTTCTCTTCCGCAGCTGTACGCATTTCCGGATTGGGTTCAACGGCAGTCACACGACTCCCGCGCTCCAGAAGCAATGCTGAGAATATTCCCGTTCCTGCGCCAATATCAGCAATTTCACAATTCGGTTTTAGCCCAATCGTATGGTACAAATAATCAATGGCTTCTTTAGGATAACTCGGGCGATATTTCACATACGAATCTACCCGATTTGAGAACCGTTCTTTGTTATTCATCCAAATACTCTCCCTTAGCTTTTAGGTTCGTACTCACTTAATTTGCCTTGATAGATTAGCTTTAACCGATCGCTTTGCCGAAAATCATCCGGCGTTACGAGCGCAGGTAGCTTGTTCCATAGCTTAATGCCGGACCTCTCCAGAATTTCCGCAACAAATTGTGAGCAGAAGTAGGAGTTGCTGAATTCGACAGGTTCCTTCAGTGCGATACCAATCACGCCGAGAATATTATAGAGATACTTTTGCCGGCTTCGGATAAAGACTTTGAGTACCCGCTCCATTTTCTCCACTTCACGGGCTGTAACTTGAAGTTCATATAGAACACACGTCGTATTTGGATATTTGCTGAACGTGCCCGTCTTAATATCCTCCTTCACGAATCCTCCGTTTAGAGGGTTGCTCGGGTGCTTTCTGCCAAAGCTATATAACTCGGAAAGCTCCCGATTAAAGGAGATCGAGGCATGATTATAAGGGGCTCTCGTGTAGCCTTGAATAAGCTTCGTAAAGAGCGTTCCGGTATTCGTAAGCAAGATAAAGACCGATGGATCATCTGCCATTTACAATTTTCCCCTTATCAAGATTGAACGTTTCCTTCATAATAACATATGAACCCATTAATGGAATCTACTCTACGACAAGTTGGTGATTAGCTATCGACCGCTCTCTATTAACGGTAATCCTGATTTTTGCAGCCTTATCGGCCATTCACTTGATGTATGTAGTTATAGGCAAATTACAGCCCAGTAAAGACTATACAGGTATCGGCTTCCGCATCAAAACCTGGTGGGGAATGCTTTTTATCTTTTGTTTGGCTACTCTCTTTAATCCAGTCGTCTCACTATTGGCACTAATGGTGCTGACCTTCTTCGCACTCAAAGAATATTTCTCCATGATAAAGTCACGAAAATCCGACCGCAGACTATTTCTGTGGGCGTACTTATCCATTCCTCTACAGTTCTACTGGATTTATATCGAGTGGTACGGGATGTTTATTGTGTTTATTCCAGTCTATGTATTCTTACTCCTACCACTGCCTAGGCTCATTAATAAAGGGACCGTTGGCTTCCTGCGTAGTGTTAGTTCAACCCAGTGGGGATTAATGCTGATGGTTTTCGGACTTAGTCACTTAGCCTATTTTCAATTTGCTACACCGGAGTATGGAGCGGGGCTTGTATTATTCCTAGTAGTGCTGACACAGCTGAATGATGTGGTCCACTATCTCTCATCCCTCTATATGGGAAAGCGCAAAGTGGTCCCAACTGCCAACCCGTATTTGACCTGGGAAGGTTTTGCCTGTGCGTTCGTCGTAACAACCGGGGTCTCCTATCTGATCTATCCCTACCTGACGCCGCTCAACCCGATCTTCGGTTTCTTATCAGGCATGCTAATCAGTTTGAGCGGCTTCTTGGGTAGCTTAACGGTTTCCGTGCTGAAGCGAGATTTGCTCATCGGTGATGGTGATAAATTCGTAGCTTTAAAAGAAAGCTATTTAAGTCGTGTCGATAGCTTGACCTACACCTCGCCGGTCTTTTTCCATGTCATCCGTTATTTCTTCGATTTCATGTAAATTAGTTTTCTACAACGATTTTGGTCGCTTGGCCGATAGGCGGCAAGCTCTCGGTCAACATCGGACCGTAGAACGCATACACTTTGTCACCTTTTTTTAGCTCACTTGTAGCAATCTTCTGATTGTCTTTCGTGCCGAGAATAGTCGTAGTATCTGTAGTATTTAGAACAATCGTCTCGAAGGAAGAATCACTGAGCTTATCGCCTTTGATCACAACGCGGGTCGTGCCATTATCCGAAGGAGTAACCTCTTCAATCACACCAGCAGTTCCCAAAGTCTGCTGATCGGGAGCTTGTTCTTTTACAACAATCTTGATCGCACTCGTCAGTGGTGGCATGCTCATAGCCATGACCATGCTGTGCTCGGCCTCGATAGACATGCCCAGCTGCAGATCAGCCAAGGTTAACTTCTTATTATCGGCAGTAACGATTTCCGTTTCATCGGAAATACTTAGGCGAACGCCATGACCATAGCCGTTGAGGCCGATTTCAGCATTTTTTTCACCCTTATAGATACTAGTAATTGATCCTTGCTTGATCGTGTCTGAAGAGGTCTCTCCATTGCCTTGTTCCTTGGAGTTAATCGAAATCGTTCCAGTTGGGCCTGCGATAACTTCAAGCTTCATTACTTTTTCGAAAAAAGATAATGGGACGTAGGATTTACCATTCTTTAGCTCTGGTACAGCACCCAGCGAAAGAAGTGTTGTGCCATTACGGTAAGCATCTTTTGCAATTTGAAAGGACATCGACTGGCTATCTTTCTCAAGACCTAGCGATTGAAGGCTTTGAGTCCATGTTAACTTATATCCAAGCGCTTCAGCTGCTGTACGGATAGGGATCATAACTTCCTTGCTTGAACCTACGTATAGCGGAACATCGACTGGGGAGAAGCCCTTACCATCAATGACAAGCACATATTTTAGACCACCATATGAATCCTGCGGCACTGAGGAATTGGTCGCTGGTTTGACTGGAGCTGGCTGGATTGGGGCAGCTGAGATGACGTTCGATGCTATGAGCGTGCCAGCCAGGACCGCTCCGATTACTTTGAATGTTTTCATAGTGAATTATACCTCCTGAGATGAATGAAATTGTGCTACTCTATCATTCTTAACGTGAGGTTCAGAAAAAATGTTGCGATAAGATTGATCACTCAGACGTTCCATAAATGATCTTGGAGCGTCTTTGTCATGTTCTCTTGATGGCTGGCAAACTGCTTAAATCTATGTCCGTTCGCTCCAGAAGGATGAGGAAATCCCCATAAACAGCGCTGATCATCGAGCTTACCCTCAGATACCAAAAGCTTGAGCATTCCCTCCACCGTTTTTCCCAGAGGAATAATTAAAGCTTGGCTCAGAATGCCCAGCTCCTGCTCTAATGACAAAAGGGCACATTCTCTAAGAAACGGATCTGAAAGTAGCTTAGGATGGATGTGCTCCGCTATAATTTTTCTTCTCTACGAATACAGGAAAACGCAATAAAGAGGTGGTATGCAAGTTCGTTTGCTGCTCCTGAAAAAACTGGTCACAAGAGGTAAGGTTCAAATACTGATGAAGCCCAAGTGTATCTAGCATGTGAATTAACGTACTCCGCATGGAGCCTGCGAACCTCGCCGCTTCTTTTGCTTTTCTGCATACCGCTTCATCTGAAAGTCCGGCTTCCAACCCTATGACCGCTTCTTGTATGGCTATTCTCATCTGTGTAAAACCAGGTGTTAGCCCAATAATAATCACCTTTGCAGATGAATTGATGTATTCATTGTGCGGTGCATAGTACATTTCGAGCTTCCCGCTTCGCTTCACTAGAAGCTCATCCACCTGAAGATCGTCTTTCGATAGCGCGAAACCTTTCGGAAGTGAGAGCATCGCTGCTTTAAAATGTTGTAAATGGTTAGAGATGAGCATGTCATCCACCTCTCATGTTCCTATAATGATCCACTCACGGGACGCCCCTCGAACCATACCGCTTGACGGTCCGCTCTTCTTGCTACTGCTTCGGCCGAGCAGCTGGCATGCAGTAACACAAAGCTTGCAGTGTCTCCTACTTTTGGCCATACCTGTTCACCCTTTAGATTAAGAGGCGTTATCCCCCCTGTTATGAATCTAAGGGATTGCGATAAGGACCGTTCATCACTACACCCATATAACTCCGCGAACCGTCCCGCCTTCTCTAATTGATCACCATTTCCAAAAGGGGACCAGTGATCCGTAAGGCTGTCGGTTGCCAGTTTCACTTGTACACCTTCGCTGTGCAGCATCGGTAATGGCATCGTCATTCTTCCAATAGGTACTGTGGAAGCAATAGCCATACCAAGCGATGCCATCCGTGTAGCCATTTCTTCTGCTTCCTGCTGCGATGCACCTGCGAACCAGAATGCGTGACTAACGGTCACCTTGCCCTGTAAGCCAGCTTCTTCTGTGAGATCAGCCAAACGCGATAGCGTCTGCTTCCCTGCTTCTTTTCCATCATGTAAGTGAAGATCAATGCCAGCATTATTCATTACCGCTAGCTCGACCATGGTCTGAAGTGACTTCTCGATATCTCCATCCACTGAGTATGGATCGACACCACCTACATAGGTTGCCCCCTCTGCCAGGGATTGCTTTACTAATTCAACAGAATTGGAGCGAAGCAGACCATGCTGCGGAAAGGCTACAATTTCAGATGAAATTTTGCCGGAGAAGGTATCCATTGCTTGCAGGGTTGCTTCTAAACGCTTCAGACCGCTGACAGGCTCAATATTACAATGACTGCGCACATGTGTGGCACCGAAACGCTGTATAAGCGTCAATATGCTCTCCGCTTGTTGTCTCGCCATGGGCAGCAGCTTTGGCAATAATACCTTCTCTTCCTCAATCCGTTCAAATACACTGGACGCAGGCTTTACTGCCTTCCATGGTCCAGCGAAATATGTTTTATCTAAATGGATATGCGCCTCCTCAAAAGAAGGAAGCATCAATAACCCTTTGCAGTCATATTTAGGTAGATGACTCTGAAGCTCCACGTCCGCTCCAACCACTTCTGAAATCTTATCCCCGTCAATTCGGATATGACAAACCTTCGTATCCGTACCAACCACTTGTCCGTCCTCAATAACATAACCCTGCTCTAATCTTATATTGGTTAACCAGTAAGAAGCATTTAACATGCTACCCCATCCTTTTCTCAACGATTTAATATAGGTGCGAACCACTTTATCCTAAATGGTACCATAGCCCTTCCTATATAAAAAATGTCTGAAAGGTTTTTAGCATAAGACTATATCGTAAATATCCCAACTTCTAACTTTAAAAATACAGATAACTCGCTGAGCTCTCTAAGTTTGGTCGTCATCTCATCGATAGTCGCAAGCTGTTCCTCTGTGGAAGCGGCTACTTCCTGTGAGGACGATGCCGACTGATCAATGAGCTGCGAAGATTGCACTAGAGCTTTCAATGATTGATGTGACATTGTAGACAACTCGCCAAATATGCCTTGAATTCGCAGTGTGCTTTGGGTCGTTAGATCAACCTTCTGAACAATTTCCTCCAGGGATTGTTGCCCCTGTAATACTAAACCATTCTGTTGATTGACCACTTGTTGACTCGATTCCATCGTTTTGACCGCTGCATTCGTATCCGCTTGAATCGCACCAACAAGCTCGGCAATCTGCTCGGCTGCTCTTTCAGAGCCTTCAGCAAGCTTACGGATCTCTCCTGCAACTACAGCAAAACCTTTCCCTTGTTCTCCAGCGCGAGCCGCTTCAATGGCTGCATTAAGCGCGAGTAGATTCGTCTGACTGGCTAATTCGGAGATCACGGTAATAATCTCACCGATTTGGCTGGACCGGTTGTTCAGCTGTGCAATGGTTTCTGTTGAGCGCGCAATGGAACTAACCATAGTTTCAAAGTGATTTACAGATGCCTGGTTTGCACGCTGGCCAGTTTGCACAGCTTTTATTAAATGACTGGAATCGTGAACTGTCTTTACCGTCTCCTGCATAATTTCCTCGGAGATTTCTCCTGTCCGTTCCATCATCGTGAGTACTTGCCGCACATGTTCTGCTTGCTCCCCCGACCTCTCAGCCATATCCGTAATAATCGTTGTGATTTGCTTGGATGTTTCGTTCGTCTGCTCTGCTGAAACTTGAAGTAACTCTGCATTTTCATTCAGATGATTAGCCTGAGAAGTGACATTCCCGACGATTGCCCGAATGTTATCCAGGAACTGATTTATGGAATACGCCAGCATCCCAATCTCGTCATTTCGCTTCATATCCAGCTTCTTGGTCAGATCACCTCCGTGTTCCACAAGCTCCATGACATGCTCATTGATCCGGCGCAGCGGCTGTACAATAAGTCGGGTTAAGATAATGAATAGCAAGACAATAAAGATAATCAGAGCGATAATAAAACCGCCTATAATTAAATATTGGTTGTCCATCATAGGCTCCAAAATCTGTTCTATAGGCATCGCCAGCACTAACTTATACTCTGTATCGCCGATCCTTGTAAAGGCATAAACATTCCTCGAGTCCTCTGTACCACTAGTTCCCGTAGATTGCGCTATGATCTGACCGACCTTTTGCAGCTGTATGTCCGGTTCTTCAAAAATAGCCTTACCTATAACGTGCTTAGGGTTCTCGCTTGCTACGTATCGTCCAGCTTTATCTATGACAAAATAATAACCTGCACCCTCCTCCCTCATTCCAGCCAAGCTCTTCTCGAAATCATTCGAGAATCGACTATTTAGTTTAGTAGAAGTAAGCTCCACCTTATAGTTAAGCTTTTGTCCAACTTCATGACTGACAATTTCATTAAACTTAGAAAATGTATATATACATAGACCTGCAAAAATCAACACCATGTATACTACAGCAACGGTCATAACAATGGTTCGAACGGTTTTCTTTTTCAATGTCGGAATTCCCTTCCAATCTAGTGACATCATGTCATCCATAGCTACAGATTAATCTGACCGTGATGTTTGACTCTGGACCTAGCTTCTCCAATACGACTAGCTTCCTTGTTCAGCAGCTCATCCACCCGCAGGCCCTTTAACCCCCTTCTAGGAATCTCCTTTAAGACTTCTTCCAGTCCGGTGATCATGTTCAGCGGCGCTTCTCGATCTGCCCCCGGTGTATCACCATTGTCGTGCAGAACGATGATAGAACCGGGTTTAATCTTTTTCAATAAGTCATGCTTTATTTGGGCTGCGCTAACAGACGCCTTCCAGTCTCCCACCATAACAGACCACAATACAATCCGATAAGAACGTCTGAGTAAAACAAGATCGCCTAAATTAAGGAGCCCCCAGGGTGGGCGATACAAGATAGGCCGCTCTCCTGTAATCCGCTCGACAATATCAGCTGTTCGATCTACTTGCTTCCGTCTATTCGTCCATGGGGAGTAGATCCAGTTAGGCGTATGTGTATAATTATGAATGCCGATCTGATGTCCTTCACGGTGCATTCGCTGGATTAAATCCGGGAATTGCTCAGCCTTTTTGCCTAATACGAAGAAGGTTGCTTTAACGTCATGTTCATGCAGCAAGTCCAATAATTCAGGGGTATAGCATGGATCTGGTCCGTCATCAAAAGTAAAGGCAACTTCCTTCGCGGCATTTCCTCTGGATACAACACCCCACCCCAATATTCGAGTAATCACAAACGGAACAATCATATAAAGAATAATCGCATCTATAGCTAAAATAAGGAGCGTCCACATTAGGAAACCGCCTCTTTCCTTCGCGAAGCAAACCGCGCTTTCAAAGACTGCTTACTAAGTACGAGCATCTTAGGAGACAACTTCTCCGTGCTGTCCTCAACGCGATGTTTCCCCTCTGGATGCAGCATCCGAAGTAAGAACCGAAGATAGATTCCGAACCATCGCCGCTGCCATTTGGACTTGATAGGATGCTGCTCAAACCCTATTCCATGAATGATCCCGCGGTGAAGTAGCGTAATCCCCGTTAGCGCCTGCACTTTGCTTAGTTCTGGATTGCTATCTAGTTCACGACTAATCTCCTTCATGGCCTCGCGAAGCATACGTGCAGTTCGAATTCCGGCCCGATCAGCGCCCAGGGTACGCGTAAGCTGCACTACCTGACGATTATCCAGATGAAGCTCACCCACCCAATCTCCGGGAAGAATCTGATGCCCATCTTTGCAGACTATACTTTCACCGTGATACTTTAACACGACCAATTTACATATCCCGTATCTCCACACGGACTGACTGCGGAATTTGGTGACAACAGCAAATAGGTTCTCCCACATCATCCAAAGAGATTGCGAAAATAATTTTATAAATGAAACTGAGGCTACCATTAATCTTCCTTCTTTCGTGTAAAAGTTTATCTTCTAGCAAAATCTTTCACTAAACGCCGCGTATACCTGCCGATCATCTTTACCAGACTGTTTCCGAGATAAGCACCTATCCATAAAAACAATGCACCTAATAGCATGAAAAAAAGTGAGATGCTCAGCGTATTATTTTCAACCCCGAATAACGATATAGAAGAGATGCCGAATAAATACAAGACAGGTGATAACAAGAGAATAATAGGGGTCAAGTAAAAAAGAGTTGCACATATAAGACTCACCATTCCGATAATACACTGCAGCATCAACCCTATAATTGCTCTCCAGTTATGCTCATCCAGAAACTCTGCCTTAACCCTTTCCCACAAGCTACCCTCTTCTTGAGCTCGGGTTGGTATCGTCCGCACGGAGATATCTGTATAGACTTTTGTTCGAATTCGCTCATGCTGTAAAAAGGTCTCGGTAGAACGCAAAACATAATAAAGGATCGGAATCCCTACTAAGGTAAAGGACATCCCGACCCCAAAGGTGATGCCCACCAAATAGAAGCACATGTAAAACAGCCCTGTGGCAAAAGTAATTAATAAAAAACAGAAATTTCTCACATGTTTCCGGATCATTTGATTCATATGATTCTCTCCCTCTCTTCAATAAAAATTTGTTCATCTTCGCAGTTCCTATGCTAATGCTCCTGATGTAAAACCGACCAGTGCCATAATGTCATATGACAGTTATTTCATACAAACATAAACGCCTCCGGCGTCCTTATAAGGACGGTAAGCGTTTAAGCGAGAAATATAAGACATAAAGTATGGTGTGAAACTTATACTTTCTTATATTTTAAAAAAAGCACCCTATCGCCTACTCCCGCGAGGGAAAGCAGACAACAAGGTGCTCGTTAATTTCAGGTGATTCGGTTATGGTTATTCCGTAGTGCCAAATGCTTTCTCAACAGCCTCTTCACGGTTCCGCACACCCAGCTTAGCGTAGATGGTAGAAGCGTAATTTCTCACCGTCCCATCGGACAAATATAATTTGGCAGCAATAGACTTATAACGCATGCCCTTTGACAGGCATTCTAGAATCTCCAGTTCACGCGGGGTCAGTCCATATTCATTAATCTGCTCAGTCTGCGCTTCAGAAGCTGGTTGCATCTCATAATGATCAATTAATACATTCGTAATAGCTGGTGTAATCATCTTTACGCCCCGATGTACGAGACGTATTCCTTCGAATAGCTCTTGCGGCTCGGTAGACTTTAACAAGTAACCATCTGCCCCGTTTTGTAGTGCTTCGACCGCCATATCTGCTTCTTGAAAAGTAGTCAGAATCAACACTCGTACCCCTGGCCACTTTTGCTTAATAATCTTGGTTGTTTCCGCACCGTCCATGCCTGGCATATTTAAGTCCATCAGCACCACATGAGGTTGATCCTGCTCGCAGAAGCTTACCGCATGCTCACCATTCTTTGCTAACCCTATGATCTCAAAATCGGGTTCCTTCTCTAGTATAATTCGTAGACTATCACGGATATACGGTTGATCGTCTACCAACAATATGCGAACCGTCTCCTCTCGTATCTCTTCAAGCCTCGGCAAACTACAGGTCACTAAAGTTCCTTCCCCTGGCTTAGAATAAAAATACACTCGCCCTTGCAAGTTAGAAGCTCGTTCCTTCAACGCGTTCAGACCAAATCCTGCTGTTAAATCTGCTGCGCCTAATCCATTATCCTGCACGTCCAGCCGGATCAATTTCTCTTCGTAATGTAGACTAATGACAATTTCACTGGCTCGACCATGACGTACTGCGTTGGTTATTGACTCTTGCAGGCATCTGTATAATGTCATTTGAGCCTGCTTGGATACTGTATATGCCTCTCCAAACGTTCTTAGGCGAATCTTAACCTTCGAGAAAGTCTGGAAATCATCCACTAATTTCTGCAGGGACTGAATAAGCGTCAATGAATCCTGCGAAGAGCCCACATGGTGCAAATATCGACGAACATCATCTAGGCCATTGCGAGTTAGCTTTAACAAGGCATCTATCTTTTGCTCCCCATCCGGAGTGTTCACCTCAGAACGTAAAGTTTCTAGCCCCATAATAATTGATGTATATGAGTGACCCACCGTATCATGCAGATCTTTGGACAACCGATCCCGTTCTTCCAGAAGTGTCATACGCTCGACTTGTGAGATATACTGCTCCAAGACCGCATTCTGATCCTTAATGATTCCGCTCTGCTTGTGATTAACCACCAGTAAATGAAAAGCAAAACCAAGCGTATACACCAAACCAATGTTCAGGATCATCGAGACAGCATCCATTTGTTGTGACAATCTAGATAACATAATTGGAATCAAAATAACCGTGATCGGAGCTGACCAACGATAAGACTTCTGTGCACTATTGCTGGCAATCATAAAAGTGATCGGTAGAAAAGTTACATACGACTCAGGAAACAGAGCAGCCAAATATAAGCATAGACCACCCGAAAGGAGGATCTCCGCAATCAGATAATACTTGTAATGCAACTGTAAACAAAACCAAGGCACTGAAAAAGAGAGCACACCCCAAACAAACGCGATCCAGAAAGGAATCGTAAAATCCTCCGAGAGATAACACATGGTGACCATAAAAGAAGTAGAAAAACAAATCCGAAACAGGAGGACGAGCCAATCGTACCAGAACCACTGTTTGACCAGATTAAACAAGACATTTCCCCCTATATACTGTGCTGACTAGACCTTTATTATAGTGTAACCCCCTAAAGCCTTACTAGTTACAAAAGGTCATGAGATGGGATGACATTTATGTTAAGGGTGTAATTACTGAATAGAAAAAAAGATGCCATCCCTAGTAGGGGCAGCATCCCGTGATCAATCCTAATCGATTTCTGGAATTAAAACTTAATTCGTGAAAATCCATTATTCGTCATTATATATCCCACTTCGTTACCTACATAGATGAAATTATAATCATTCTTCAGCTTAAAAGTATAATCCACTGCGAGCGTTTTAGGATTTAAAACATATGTGGCGGAGCCCGGAAAGCCAAGCTCAATATTGCCATCTTGTAATCGGTTCAACGAAACAAAAAATTCTGTCTCATCTTGAAGAGCTACCGACTTAACTAATCCTTTGATATTATATAGGGATAGCTTCCCATTGGCGTAAACCCCATAAACCTCACCAAGTGAGGAGACGACACCGTTACCTGCAATATCTCTTCCCCATAGTAATTTACCTTTAGGGTTAAATCCGAACAACCGATTCCCTGTCTTTGGTATATTGGCACGGACTAACACTGTTCCATCAGAAAGTACATTATTGTAAGGTACTTCAGTGTACGACTCAACTGGCAATTGATATGTAAACACTGAATTTAACGAAGAATCAAGCGCCTGAATTCGCGAGCCTTTCCCACCTCCATAATTCGTTTGAATTAGGACACGATTTCCTTGCGCCAATACCGTTCCTTTATAAGATACATTTTTTATTTTAGTTCCATTTTTATTAATTAAAATTAGTGAACCCGCATAATTTCCATTGTCATCAAAGTTACCTTGGGATGCAAAGACTAGACTTCCATTATCAAGTCTATATAAGTATCCCTCTGTCTGAGACAAATTCACTTTCCATTTCCGTTTTCCATCAGGTCCCACCGCATAGATCTGAGTTGCGTCAGGTGAAAGATTATCTGTAAAGGTTATGTATACCGTTCCATCTGGCGCCACTAAATAATCTTTCGATTCACGAAACATTGCTGTGCCAGGGTCTGCAAAATTAACTGACCACTTTAGCTTCCCTGTCTGTGTATCATAGGATCTCAGCGTATCAACCAACCATACCTTAGTTTGGGTAGCATGCTCTTCCTTAGTGTGGAGATACACTGTATTTAATGATGGAACCTCCACGGGACTCCCTTCTATGCTTTCTAATGCTCCCACAACATTCAGCTGACTCCATTGATAATCAGGTAATTTCGTTACTGTTCCAGCAGCTTCTACAGCAGTAGAAGCTAACGTACTTACGGTAATCAGGAAGAGAGTAAGCAAGCCTGTAAATATTCCTTTTTTCAAAATTATCAACCTTTCTTTCCATATATAGTATGTATCTTGTTACTTTACTCCCTTTTTTTAGGGACAACAAGATCAGATTAAACATCTTTTTAAATGAAAGCCCTTAGGAAATCACCAACTAATGACTTTTGAATGGTTGATTCAAAACTATCTCGAACATATGGAACACCATATCCACCACAAATTTTATAACGCATTACTCATCATCGGAGGAATCATCTATGTTAGCCGCACTACTTCACGGAATCGCCTTAGCCTTTGGATTAATTCTTCCGCTTGGCGCACAGAATGTCTTTGTATTTAACCAAGGGGCCTCACAGCCACAGTTTAAAAAGGCCATTCCAGTTATTATGACAGCTGCTTTATGTGACACCCTTCTTATTTTATTAGCCGTGTTAGGTGTTTCCGTTCTTGTGTTTGCCATCCCTGTTCTACAGACCGCTTTATTTGCTGTGGGACTTGTATTCCTTTTGTATATGGGATGGTCCATCTGGAGAAGCACACCGACATCTTCATCCCAAGATGCAGTACCACTATCTTCAAAAAAACAAATCCTGTTTGCGATGTCCGTCTCTTTATTAAATCCACACGCGATCTTGGATACGATTGGAGTTATCGGCACTAGCTCTCTGAATTACACGGGCATAGACAAAGTTATATTCGCCGCTTCGACTATCCTGATTTCCTGGATTTGGTTCTTTGGGCTTGCTGTAGCAGGAAAGACCGTAGGACAAATAGATTCAAGCGGCAAAATCATGCTGATCATTAATAAGATCTCTGCGATTATCATTTGGGTCGTTGCAGCATATATTGCTTACAAGCTTTATCAGATGTAACAGAAGAAATTCCTACATCTAGTTCATTATATGAATCATAAGCCGTACACCAAATCGTCTATAATTAAGTCCAATTTACACCATAATGTACTAGAATTTTGACTTCTTGTTCAGAATGCTGTACATTACAAGTGGACGAACAATCAACAAACCAAAATACTATAATGTTCGCATTTAGAGGTGTATATAATGAAAAAAGTATTCGATTATGAAGATATTCAGTTAATTCCTGCAAAATGTATCGTAAATAGCCGTTCTGAGTGTGATACAACAGTCACCTTAGGTGGTCATACTTTTAAATTACCTGTGGTACCCGCAAACATGCAAACCATCATAGATGAGAAGATCGCAAGCTTCTTAGCCCAAAATGGCTACTTCTACATTATGCATCGTTTTGAACCGGAGAAGCGTACGTCTTTCATCAAGGACATGCACTCCCGCGGATTAATCGCTTCCATTAGTGTCGGAGTCAAAGAAGAAGAATATGATTTCGTTAAACAATTAGCTAACGAACAGTTGATTCCGGAATTCATTACGATCGATATAGCACATGGTCATTCCGAGGCTGTCATTCGAATGATCAAACATATTAAACAGTATCTACCTGCTAGTTTCGTCATTGCTGGAAACGTGGGAACTCCTGAAGGCGTTAGAGAATTAGAGAACGCTGGGGCCGACGCTACTAAAGTGGGAATTGGACCAGGGAAAGTATGTATCACGAAGATTAAGACTGGATTCGGTACAGGTGGCTGGCAATTAGCCGCACTACGCTTGTGTGCCAAGGCTGCAAGTAAGCCTATTATCGCTGACGGTGGCATTCGGACACACGGGGATATCGCCAAATCCATTAGATTTGGTGCTTCCATGGTCATGATCGGTTCCCTATTTGCTGGGCATGAAGAATCTCCTGGTGATACCATCGAGATCGATGGAAAGCTGTATAAAGAGTACTTCGGCTCCGCTTCTGAATACCAAAAAGGTGAAAAGAAGAATGTTGAGGGCAAAAAAATAGTTGTCGAACACAAAGGCGCTTTAGCAGAAACGTTGAGAGAGATGGAGCAAGATCTTCAGTCCTCGATTTCTTATGCTGGAGGCAATAAATTGGAAGCCATTCGTAAAGTCGATTATGTTATCGTTAAGAATTCCATTTTTAATGGTGACAAGGTCTATTAACAAGCATAGACGCCTTCGGCGTCCTTATAAGGATGGCAAGCGTTTAAGCGAGAAATATAAGACATAAAGTATCGTGTGAAACTTATACTTTCTTATATTTTCAAAAAGAGGTGAGTAAGACGACTTGGGTCGTCTTGCTCACCTTTTTTTAGTTTGTTATGATTTCCGCTATACCACTTTGGGGTAATCATCTAATAGGCTATTAGATTGAACAAGAGAGGATAATCCCTATGCGGCAAGCTATGATTATTATTAACCCCTCATCTGGTAAAGAAGAAGCTGGCGAATATGTCAGATATGCAGAAAGAGTTCTAGCTGATCAAGGCTACTTGGTTATGATCAGGGAGACGGCAAAAGAACTAGATGCAACTCGTTATTGTATCACTGCCTGCGAGGAGTGTTACGATCTAGTCGTCTCCATTGGCGGGGATGGCACGCTTCACGAGACCATTAATGGCCTTATGAATCAGAAACAACACCCAAAGTTAGGTGTAGTCCCCTTAGGAACGGTTAATGACTTTGCCCGCGCATTACAGATTCCGCTGAATCCCGAAATAGCCATTCAAACCCTTGCTTCCTCTAACGTAAAGACAGTAGATATTGGTTGCTTGAATGACCGCTTATTCGGCAACGTTGTTGCTGTAGGCTCAATCGCCGGATCATTATCCTCCGTATCAACCGAAGAGAAAACTAAGCTCGGCTCATTGGCATATTTGAAAGAAGGCCTAAAACAACTTACAAGCACTTCTCCTCACCCTCTTGTCATTCATTATGACGAGAAGACATGGCAAGGCGATTCCCCGCTTTTTCTCGCCGTGTTAACCAACTCCGTTGGCGGATTCGAGAATCTGATACCTGATGCTGCGGTTGACGATGGTCTGCTTCACTGTTTTATTATTCAAGACCTCAGTATACTCAATACCATTACGGCCAGTATTTCTTTACTACTTGGCAGCCTTAAGGATCATAAAGAAGTTGTCTATTTCACGGCCCAAAATGTAACTGTAAGCTCTATAGAAGCCGTAAGAACCAATGTGGATGGTGAAGAAGGTCCGATTTTACCGATTACGCTAAGTGTTCTCCCTCGTCATATCCAAGTCATTGTGCCGGAAGTGGACTAACAAATAAAAGCAGTCCGGAACTCAAAAAGTTCCAGACTGCCATTATTATATGGAAGCCCCGTTCCATATCTATCTTCTTTTTGCAAATCACTTATAAAAATCCTATTCCGCTACAATAAACTTTTTACTTAATAACCACATTCCGCCGCTAATCCCTAAGAAATAGATAGGCATCGTCAGTAATGAACCATTATGCAGGGCGCTCATTCCCCATGTCGCCAAACTAACTAATAAGTAATATCCCAAGCTGAAGATCGCACCTGCTGTTCCTACAACATCCTGAAAATTGACAAGCGCAAGACTTAGACAATTAGGTAAGGCGATACCGGCCCCCATTAACATGACAAAAAGGGTTATTAGAATGCATACCATCAACATCATATTCGACAACGAGGCAAGGCTGCTTACGATTGTTAATAGCAAAGCCCCGCTGGTCATCACTAGACAACCGATATGAATTATTTTTTCTGGAGCATAGATGGTCAATAGTCTCTTGGACATCATTGCTCCCACGATCGATGCCAAGGCCACAATAATACCTAGAAAACCATATACTCCTGGCGAAATGTTAAAGTGTTCAATGAATATAAAGGGTGCTTCAGCATAGTAGCTAAATAAAACTCCATTGATGCCCCCGATCAGTAACCCAAACACAAGTACACGTGGCAATGAGAGCATTCTTTTAACGATAGGTAGAATAGCAACCTTTTTTCTCTTGGAAACATCCGTTGTTTCTGGTAGCTTCAAAAAGGCATACACAAACAACAACATGCTCATTATCACCAGTGTAAAGAAGACCGCTCGAAAGCCAAAGGCCTGATCTACCCATCCGCCAATAAGCGGCCCTACTGCTGGAGTAAAAGCAATAACCGCCGATATTTGGGCAAACATCGCATGCCGTTTATTTCCGGACACACTCTCACGAAGAATCGTTTGTGTAATGATCGAGCCTGTCGCTGCTCCAAACGCTTGAATGAAACGGCTGACCAGAAGTAGATTAATGGACTCAGAGTAAAAACACATCAAGCTTCCAATACCATATACAATGAGGCCACCCAGCATGGCAGGTCTCCGTCCGATGAAATCAGAGAGCCAACCCCAACACAAAACACCTAAAGCAAATCCGATAAAATATATACTTAATGTTAATTGTACAGAACTATTAGAGACCCCAAGTGCTGCCGCAATATCCGGCAATGATGGAGTGTAGATCGTCTCACTAATTTGCGGAAAAGCCACAAGAACAATCATTAGCAGTAAAGATGGTGCTGCATATTTTTTCATATTAAATTCGCCCTCCTACAAGCTTATATCCTAGAACAACAGAATATGAGCCTAGCTAGGGAAATGGGGGCATCATTATGGCAAGACGACTATAGATCATCATGTTCGATATTACCTTTCATTGTTAAGTTTTCTTTGTTATATAGGAGGGTTTCAATGATTCAACTAAACTATCATTATATACGGAAATAGAAAAGCTCTCAAACGAAATGCTTCGTCTGAGGGCATATTTATGTTACGAGTTTTGTTCCGATAATCCATGTACAGTTAAAGACTCTAGTTATGTTGTGCCGGAGGAGGCAAAGTTGCCGTCTCACATGAATTAATGTTATCATTCGGATGAAGTTATCTTACTTTAAATATGAAGGAGGAATACCTGATGAAAAAGAGATCCCTAAAATATTTGTCTTTTGGTATTGGGTATTCTACTGCTGTTTTTTTCTAAAATTAATGATGGATAGGATAGGTCTGTCAAAAATTAAGAAAAACTAAAAAACAGTGGAGATATATAACCTAGCTATCGTTATGTATCTTCTATTTAAAGGAGACTTCATAAAAATGAACTTAAATAATAATGTGATTACAAGATATAATCCGGAAAATATTGCGAAACCCGTTGGTAACTATAGTCATGTAACAAAAATAAGCAGAAACGCTGAAATGTATGTGTTTTCTGGTCAAATTGGAATCGATCAAACCCGTAATATCCCTACAGATTTTAATCAACAAGTAACAAATACGATGAGTAATATTGTCGAAGTCCTTTCTTCTCAAAAGCTAACTCCCGATCATGTAATCAAAATAAACATTTGGGCCACAGAAGAAATCGATTGGGATCATTTCTATGGAATTTGGAATAAAGTATTCGGGATGACGCCTCCTTCAATGACCATTGCTTATGTTAAAGGATTAGGTTTACCTGAATTAAAAATTGAATTAGATGTTTGGGCTGCAGGATAAACTAAATTAAGCAGAACTAATTTAAAATACTGTACGCAAAACGAGCCTTAGAAGCGATTCTAAAGGCTCGTTTTTCTTATCCTAGAGTAAAAGGCTGAACAAATTCAGCCCCTCCTCATCAAACCGTACGTGAGGTTTTCCCTCATACGGCTTTCCGATGTCCGTCACTCATGGGCATGCAGATTACAATAACGTTTTAAGT
>NZ_CAKMAB010000032.1:0-71196 GCF_924513355.1 Paenibacillus pseudetheri | reverse complement strand
TTATGGTATTCTTCATAGTAACAGCTCCTTTCGCATGTAGCTCTGAAATGGTTGTCCTTTTAACTTCCATTTTAACCTACGGTGTGCGAACAGGGGCTGCCTTTCGTTCATCATAACTATAATTCTAGTGTTTTGACCCTAATGTAGAGAAATAGAAAGCTGTACTTCCCTGGGCAGACGATGACCGTGCATTTCCACGAATCCATGAAAGTGATCTTTAGTCATTGTATAATTTCCTATGCAATAAAAAAGATGACTCCTTATGATTTTCAGAAGTCATCTGCTCAGATTCTATGAATTTAATAATCCTACGTGGATCTTAATAACAGCCTTCTTGATCTTCATGTCCGGTTGACCCATACCAGGTCTGTGTAGATCATGCGGGAAAAAGACAGCCCACATCCCCGGCTTCAAAGTTAACAATATTTCATCGGATGACGGAGGATAAAGTGCATAATCTGCTTCGGCATCGTAAGGCTTAGTAGCCTCGATCCCTTCTTGCAGAGGGGACCAACCGATTGTTTCTTCACCTTCGATCAGATAATGCACATCAATATAAGCCTCATGCTTTTCAGCAACCTGTTCCTCCAGCGACTTCGCCTCAAGAGCCATAATCGAAACGTATATCTCGTTACCGCGGATCTCGATTCGCCCGAGATCAGGTTCGTGTTGTAAGATGACTTTCAATTCCTCAATAGCCTCTACAATGACTGAATTCTCGTATCTGCTATGCTCTTCCCAAGATGACAATGAACCTAAGATCATAATGTCTCATTCTCCCCACATCTCAATTATCTTACTGAGGTTGTTCAAAAAGTCCGCTTTTGATCACGAAGTAGCCCAAGAAGCTTACTCGACATCGAATATTGAATTCAAGCGAAGCTTCCGGTGCTCACGTAGCTTCCACTACGCTCCGCTCCTCAGTTTCTACCTTCATCCAATCTTCTCGGTGCTGAAAACCATACTTTTTGAACTCGCACTTATAGGAGCTTCTCACTAACTGCTGCAGCTGTTGTTTCTTTATTGATAATGGACTGCTCACTAGTCTTTTTGAAATATTCCACATATAAAATATCCAGCAGATAGAGCTGTGAGATCTTAGCAGATAATGAACCGCCCTGCAGAGGACCCTCATTAGCACCACAAAGTAAGGTAAGATCCGAATACGATGTTAAAGGTGACTTTTCAAATCTCGTAATGGATACTACCTTAGCGCCTCGTTCCTTCGCCTTTCTTGCAACCTCGATACTATCTTTAGTTGAACCGGAGTAAGAAATGATTACAGCTACATCTCGGTTAGACATCAACGCTGCAGACATCATCTGAAGATGTGAATCCATCAAACACTCCGTTTTGTTTGTAATGCGCATAAATTTAATTTTGGCTTCCATCGCCGTGATTAATGAAGATCCCACGCCGAAAAATGATACTCGTTCCGCGTTTATCATATAATCAATAGCTTCATTGATCTTCTGTATATCAATTAAATTATAGGTCTCGTTCAGTGCACTTACATTTGTGGTCAGCACTTTGGAAGCCACAGCTTCAGTAGTATCGTCCATTAGAATTTGATCCGTAAGCTGCGGGATCTCATTCTCCACAGTGATACTATGAGCGAGTGCAATCTTGAACTCTTGATACCCTTTATAACTTAAAGATTTGCAAAATCGAAAAATACTTGATTCACCTACATCGCACGCATCTGCAAGATCAGTAATCGACATATAGACAACACTTCTCGTGTTCTCCAGGACGTAGTCCGCTACCTTCTTCTCCGTATTCGTCAAATTATTGTACTTGGAATGAATAGAAGAAAAAATACTGATTGTTCGCAAATAAGCCCCTCCTTTACAATGATTTAATGTGCGAATAAAGAGGAAGCGCCAAGCAAGCCTGCTTTATTCCCAAGTGAGGCCTTAACAATTCTTACACCCGCAAAACTCTCCATAATTAAAGACTTCGCCCGTTCCTCTACCCTTTGAACTAAATCTTTTTGCTCCATAACACCGCCCCCAATAATTATAGCCGATGGATTGAAAATATGAATAATAGAAGCTAAACCCACAGAAACCTCAGTTACCCATGAATCCAAGATCTGTTTAAGAGCTTCGTCCCCTTTGTGAATTTTATCAAAAAGGACTTTTCCGTCTATACATTCGGGATCTGCCTGCTGAGCCATCTTGACTAAAGCAGTGGTTGAAGCATACTTCTCATAAAAAGGCAGTCCCTCCACCGCATCTGACAATGGATGTGTCAGGATATGACCAAATTCGGCCGCCACCCCATCTGCTCCTTTATAGATTTGGCGGTTCATTACAATGGCACCACCGATGCCCGTGCCAAACGTCAAGCATAAGAAATTGTTAAAGCTCTGGGCAGCACCATAATGAGCCTCGCCTAATGCTGCTGAATTCACATCGTTCTCTACCATAACAGGTTTATGAAAATGATTAGTTATAATTTCCTTAATCTTCATCCCAGTATATCTAGGTATATTTTCGTTAGCATAGACTATAATTCCTTCTTCAGCATTGACTTGACCGGCCGTACTTATAGCGATGGCATCATAATCATCATTCTCTGCAATCTTATCAAGCAATCTTGAGATTATATGAGGCCCTCCCAAGTGGCTCTCAGTTGCATACTCCTTAAAGTTATGAACATTCCCAAGTTTATCGCATATACACATCTTGGTATTGGTACCGCCAATATCTACAGCGAGAATTCTCATCCTTATCTACCCTCTCCGGCATTCTACTGAATAGCGTCTACAAACCTTTTGGTAATCTCCATTGGTCTTGTAATCGCTGAGCCGACTACTGCTGAATAAACACCTAGATCAAACATTTTCTTCAGTTCTTCAGGAGTGGAAACACCGCCTTCAGCTATCACAGGCACAGAAAAGTTGCTTACGATTTGTTTGACTAGCGCAAAGTCTGGAAGTGAGCGGTCTTTTGTATACTCTGTATATCCGCTTAAAGTGGTTCCCACAAGATCAAATCCCAGTTCAACAGCCTTTGCAGCCTCCTCAAATGTAGAGCAATCTGCCATAAACAACTGATCTTTGTACGTCTCTCTAATGTTAGGAAATAGTTCTGAGATATTAGATCCATCTGGTCTAATCCGGTCCGTCGCATCCATAGCAATGATATCTACCCCTTCGCGGTAAAGCTCATCTACTTCCTTCAGAGTTGGTGTAATAAACACTTCAAAACCTTCATATACCCTTTTGATGATCCCAATGATAGGTAGATCCACTGTTTTCTTAATTTCTTGAATATCTGCTACACTATTTGCCCGAATACCTGAAGCACCGCCCAAGTAGGCTGCATAAGCCATTCTTCCCATTATAAACGGACTATGCAGCGGTTCTTCGGGTAAGGCTTGACTGGAGACGACTAGTTTATGTTTTATCTTTTTAAGTACATTATTTTCAGTATTCATCAGTAACCCACTCCACATTTTTATTTATTCTTTAACTGCTACCACCAATGCCAGCATCGGCTCCCATGATTCTTCCCGCAACATACTGTTCATCCGGTCCATTAAAGACCACTACATCTTTTCCACCCACTCTTTTGAAGCGCTCAATATCCATAGGTGGCATAGAAGAATTCTTAACGCCGATAACTTTTTTATTAGCAAGCAGTTTCCCGAATAAATCTGGAGTTAGTGTTTACCCCGTAGTCTGAGGAATGTTGTAGATAATGAACGGTAGAGGAGTTGCCTCCATAATATCGCTCCAGTATTTAGTTACTGCACTATCAGGTAATTTGAAATATATAGGTGGGGTTGCTGATAGCGCATCATACCCTAAGCTCGCCGCATGTTTTGCTAATTCGATACTATCTCTAGTGGAAGGGGCTCCTACATGAGCAATCAGTATCATTTTACCTTTCAGGTTACTAGCTACATAGCTAAGTACCGCTTTGCGTTCGTCCAGACTCTGGTAGATACATTCTCCAGAACTGCCTCCCACATAAACACCATGAACTCCTTTTTCAAATAAGTAATCACATAAGGCATGCGTCCGGGATTCCGAAATATTCCCTTGATCGTCATAGCAAGCATAGAAGGCAGGTATAATTCCGTGGAACTTGTTGAGTGTTTATTGATAATCCCCTTTAAGATGTGAGCGGTTTCTTTTCTACATATTCAAGATATCACTTAAATTTGATTCTGTAAATTATTTTCTCTATTTTTTAAAAAATAAAATTTATTTCCACCAAAAGAACAATCATTACTAGAAAAATAGTTTCATTTAAGTGAACGCCCATAAAATAAGACCTTATTTTCCATTTAGAAATACAATATCGTACGATATATGCAGCTCTAGTTATAATCGGAGAAACACGATCTACGACCTTAAAGTCATCTGCTGGCTTGGTAATTACTAGAAATCCTTTGCGGCTCTCAAGGGCAATAGATTATCCTTTTAAATGCAATATAAGTGTCTCCTACAAGGAGACACTTTTCTCCATAGGAAGCACAAACCCTAATTAACACACAATGTTCACTTAAAAGCTGTGTTTTTCACGTGGACACAGCTTTAAAAAACTAATTTCCATGTTATAATGAAAGCGTAACCAGAACAATACAAAATATATTGTTTCTTCGCCAAAGGAGGCTGGAGGAAATGCTAGCAGGTCTTAAGGAACTTAAAAATTGGGTAACGGAAAATTGGAATCCAACGATGAATTCAGGTAATGAGGATTATCAAAAAATGGAATATTCTGTGCAACGCCACTTGCACACTCCAAGATCCCCAAAACCACTCACCTATGAAGAAGAAGCTCGTATCAAGACTGTTAAATTCCATTAATCTCACCACCTTTAGATACAGATTGACCCTATAATAGAATCTTGTCCTAAGGCCGCAGATCCGGAAGTCATTCCAGTAGAGCGGTCTTTTATTATGCCTTGAGATGATGTAACGGGTAACGATCTCCCTCCTTATTTAGATCATAAAGCCCAGGGGTCTGAATTCCATGTTGTGTTAAATCCTTATTGTTTAATTCAAATAACTCACTTCCATAGGACTATTCATTTATATCTTCATTCGCTTTTTCTTCTTCAAAATAATTCATAGAAAGATCCCACACATACAAAACGCAGGAAAATCCATTACTGCACTCCATCTTGTAGACCACCTTTTGTGCGCCACCATGCATTCGTGAAACACGATTAACTAAATAACTGGTGCCAAAAACCCTTTCCATATTGACTCGATTTCTTGAATCAAATACATACCAAAAAACCTCCCTCTTCATGACGGCATCCCATCACTTCGAAAGAGGCTTCCTAGTATCATTTTATCTTATACAGACATTTCTCCTTTCTTCTGCAAGTCCGAAAGCTTGATAGCCTGACCTGCGTTCAATCGCGAATGTTCCGACGCGAATGCGATCAAATGACTCTGCAGGGATGCCGTCGCCGAGGTCAAGCCTTGCGATGGATTGCTGTCGAATTGACGCACATTCCTCAGGAATGAGCTTACCATACGGTCATCGCCGCCTCCATGACCATCGCCTTCCACATTGCAGCCAATCTCAACCTTCTCGCCCGATACATAGCGGTACAGTGTGAAGGATCCTTTATCCATATCCCCGATGATCTCGCCTTGTGTTCCCATAATTTGAACCCGACGTGTGCCGCTCTGTGTCAGCCCTGACATGATGAACGATGCATTCGCTCCGTTCTCGAACTCCATGTTAACCACCTGGTGATCCACGACATTATTATCGCATCGATACACGCAGCGACCCCACGGTCCTTCTTTCAGCGCCTTCAAGATCCCCTCTTGCGACAAATCATTCGTCATATAGCGAGCCCAAGGGTGTTCGGGGGGCTGCATATATATTTTCATCGCCGAGAAGGCGCATTCCTTCTCAATCTCGCAGCCGTTGATACAGCGATCCGTGGAGCCTTCTGGAGCGTTCTCCGCCCTGAAATGCAGTAATGATCCGTACGAGCTCACGCTTGTACACGGTTGATTCATAAGCCAGGAGATGAGATCCAGATCATGGCATGATTTGGCCAAGATCATGGGACTCGTCTCCTCCGAATTGCGCCAATTCCCGCGGACATAACTGTGTGTCATATGCAGGTAGCCTACATTTTCAGTTAATTGAATTGTACCTATCGTTCCGAGTTCACCGTCTTCGATACATTTTTTGATCCCAGACCAGAACGGGGAATATCGCAGGACATGGGTTACGACGAGCAATCGCTTATACCGAAGCGAAGCTTGCTCCAATTCGATGCATTCTTCCATGGAAGGAGACATCGGCTTCTCTAGCATGACATGATAGCCTAGCTCCAGCGCTTTCATCGCTGGTATATAATGCATCCGATCGAGCGTAGCAATTATCATCACGTCCGCAATTTGACCCTGATCGAATACTTTCTCCCAAGAATCGTAGACATGCTCTGGGGCAATTCTATGAATCTCTGCAAATCGATTTCTACGTTCATCATCCGGCTCAGCTACGGCAACAATCTTTAATTCATTCGGGAACTTCTCCGCGTAGGGCCCATAAATATATCTTCCTCGACTGCCAGCGCCAAGTAATACAGCTGTTAATGTTCTCAAGACTACTCCTCCTCTTGCGCACCTAGTGTACTTCCATTGTAAGGCGGTAGGAACGGAGGCAAAAGAGATCGTTACTGACATTTCATATACATTTATTGACCTTGATTCTGTATATGGGTCCTTGCCATACGGAAATCTTGCGGCGTCGTTTCGTTCTGCTTCTTGAAGAAGCGAATAAATGCAAGCGCTGAGTTGTACCCCAGGGCAGCAGCAATTTCATTCACTTTCATCGATGTGTTGAGCAGCATATCTTTGGCAATCAGGTTACGATAGTCGTTCACATATTTAGATAACCCCATTCCAGTGATTTGCTTATAAAGTCGGGACAAATACGATGGATTCAAGCTCACGTAATCGGCCAGCGCATTTAAGGAAATATCAGTGGAAATATGTTCTTCAATATATCGATGTACCTTATTCACGACCTCTGTCGGCAATTGCGTACCCCGAAGCGCATTCCATTCGAAGAAACAATCCGCCATTTGCGAGAAGTATTGAATCAGCTCCGACCATGATGCGGAATGTCCATAGCGATATAACTTATCCAGATCCATCAGCGTATTGATGTAATCCCGAATTTCTCGATTCTTATAGATATAGAACAGAAAAATAGCTGAAAGCGAATGATACAGTTCGATCTTCCGCTCATTCGGCGACTCCTCATCATTCCAAATGGACGTTAGTTCGGCATACAGCTTGTTGAATTGCTCCCGATGATTATTCTCGAGACAAGACATCAGCAATTGAACACGGGCGTGATAAAAGGCATCGTGGTAGTTCCCACTCAGATCACCGTTCACTTCTCTTTGAATGTCTTTATCGGTCAATATGACCTCATTAAATAATCCATGTCCTTGTACCAGGCCGTATTTGATCGAGTGAAACCGATCAGATATGTTATCCCATGTCGTTGCTTCACTTCCAAGAAGGAAAGAAACCGATAAACCCAGCAATCTCTTGCAATTTCCCTGCACAGTCTCCAGAATACCGCTTGTATACCGATGAGCTCTGATCCAATCCTGATCCCCGTATTCGATAGACGATTTATCCGGGATTTTCGGTTGAATCATCCAGACGATTTTGGATAACTCGAATACAACGGAATAGCATCTGACCTGCGTGGACAAATACTCATCGCAAATGTTCTGTACGGCGTAAGTCAATAACGCTTTATCCGGCGTCGTGAACATTTCTTTCCATGCGTCTACCCTGCCTATGAGCAAGTAAACCGGCAATGTCGCATCAAGCGGGATATCGATTTCTTTGAACGCCTGCTTTAATTGGCTATCCGATACATGCTTGCCTTGAAAAAGCTCCCATACATATTCTTTTTGCAGGGAGGGCAATGCCAGCCTCATTTTGGATTGTGCTCTAGCGATCATCTGTTCTTGGTTATTTTCTTCTTCAATTTTCTCAATCGCCCGTTCTACGGACTGAATGATCTTCTCATCACTTTCGACTTTCAGAATATAATCGAACCCACCGTACGTAATTGCGCTCCTTGCATAATGAAAATCATTGTATCCTGTTAAGAAAATAACTTTGCAGGCCGGCCACTGGGATTTGATTTCCCGAAGCAGCTCAATCCCTTCCAGTCCAGGCATCTTAATGTCTGAAATCACGATATCGATACGATGATGAGACAGTACCTCCAGTGCTTCTTCACCTGAATATGCCTTCATAACTTCGAGTTGCAAATGATCGGTCTCATCGAATAGCTCCAGAAGACCATCGACAATAATGGGAAGGTCATCGACGATTAGCAGTCGGTACATGCTGATTCCTCCTCTAGTTCGCGCTCAGATTGATTCTTACTTGAAGTCCACCAAGAGCAGAACGTGACACTGTAATGCCATATTCCTCACCGTACCGCAGCTGTATTCTGCGATGCACATTTATGATTCCGGTTGTTTCCTCCATCCGAGTGGTGGATTGACGCAGCCGCTTCTGAAGCTGTTCGATCTCCGCATCGGGGATGCTTCGGCCATTATCTTCGACATAGATGGAGAAGACATCGCCCACCCGCTCACAATGAACCCATAGCTCACCCTGCTGAATCATATTGCCCAAGGCATGCTTATAAGCATTTTCGATGATCGGCTGCAGAATCAGCCTCGGCACGAAGAGATTGGGAACATCACCTTCGAACTTGACTTGAATACGGTCTCCGTAACATATGGTTTGCATGTCTACATACGTGCGAGAATGATTGACCTCCAGCCCCAGTGGAATATCATCCTCGTCATTGCGAGTAATGAACTGAAAATATTGTCCGATGTACAGGCAGAATTGATAAGCCTTTTCCTTCTGATTCTCGGATTTAATTAACCGGCACAATACAAAAAAACAATTATATAAAAAATGAGGATTAATTTGCGATTGCAATCGTTTCAGTTCGGAACGCTGATTCCTGATTTGCTGCTCGTAATTTTCCTCGATTAGTGTTTTTAAGGATCGGATCGTACTATTAAAAGCTTGGTACAAATACCCGAACTCATCGGCTCCGCGATCGATCACGATCGGTTCCAACCTATTCTGCTGAACGCGCCGAAAGGAATGCACAAGTTTCATTAATGGCCGATAGATAAATCGTAATAGAAAGTAGGAGAAGAAAACGACAATACCCACAGCTAGCGCGCAAGCCCACCAGAACAATGTTCGATAGATCTCAAGGGAACCCAAGATCGTCTCTTCGGGAATGCACATAATCGAATAGGAATTCCAGAGACTGGAGTATTTATATACCGTAAGAAACCGCTTACCATTATACATAATCGTTTCGTATCCTTCATCTTTTTGCAATTCCCGCTTATCCGCAGCGAAGGATTTCATTTGTTCCAGCAGTTCCTGATCCATGTCACTCTCGATCTCCCAACCACGTTCCAGATTGAGCAATACACTCTGTCCACCACGCGAGCTGCCGATTTGAGATAACGTTTCTCTGATTTTGGTAGTGGATAATTCAACCGCTACGATATAAATCGGATTTTTAATGGTATTAATGGGGTATTGCATAGAAATAAATAATCTATCATTCCAGTAAATGAAAGGTTCTTCGTATAATCTCTTATTTTGCTGCATAGAAGCATACTCCTGCTTATTCATCGAAGTTTCAAATTTATTGCTAAGAATCGTTCGGTCGATAAGAGGGATATACGCCCTTGCTTCTTGAATAAATGGACTTGAGTTCTTCATCAATTCAAGCCGTCTTTGGATATCTAATATTTTTTGCGCACGATCGTAATAACTCATGTAATTGCCTGTAGTTGCAATTTCCATCAAGTCTTTGTCCATCACATAGTTCGGCAAATAACGGCTGATCCGGTCTGCTTCCTTGTCGAGTGAATCCAGATAAAAGCGAGTCGTATTTAGAATAGACTCGGAAATTTCACTCCGAATATTCTCCGAACCCTTCTCATTAATCAACCAGGTAATCGCCATGAGCGGAAACAAGGCTGCCAGAAAGGCAGCCATTATTTTCTGGAATATAGAGGAATCTTTAATCAAGAATCGGATTTTCATCGTTTGTTCTCCTGCAATGCAATGTCTTAGTTTAAGTGCCCTATTCTATTCTTTGACACTCCCCATCACAATTCCTTTAATGAAGAACCGCTGCAAGAACGGATACACGATAAGAATCGGAAATGCTGCTACGAAAATTTGAGCTGCTCTGCTCGTACGATCGGACAATTTGATCATTAATTCTGCCCTCTCAGGTTTAATAAAGCGGAAATCCATTTTGATAATAATTGTCTGCAGGAAGGTCTGAAGCGGATAATTCTCGGGATGATTCATGTAAATCATACCGTCAAACCAGCTATTCCAATGCCCCACCATGGTGAAAAGACCTGTCGTTGCCAATGCCGGCAACGATAGCGGCACATATATTTTCCATAGGGTAGTAAATTGACCCGCCCCATCGAGCAGCGAAGATTCCTCAAGTTCTTTGGGCAGACTGCGGTAGAAATTCAGCAGCAGAATAACGTTGAACACCGTGACCGCTCCTGGCAGCACCAAAGCCCAGATTGTATCGAGCATACCTAGGTTCTTCACGGTTAAATAGTTGGGAATAAGCCCGCCACTGAATAAAATCGTGAATACGAAGAACCATGAATAGAAGGTCCGCAGCCGAAATTGGCGAGAATCTTTGGATAATGGATAGGCCGTGATAATCGTCAGGAACATGCTGATTGTCGTTCCCATAAGGACCCGCTGAATCGATACCCAGAATGCGCGTAAATATTCAGGTTTTCCAAATACGTTAGCATAAGCAGCCGTTGTGAATTCAACTGGCCACAGGATGACTTTTCCGGCGGATGCTGCCTGCCCGGAGCTGAACGAGAGCGCCAAAATATGAATAATAGGCATGAGGCATAACAAAGATACGGATGCCAGAAAAATAAAATTACATATCAAAAACAATTTTCTTCCGAATGATCTGTTAGTACGCACGATGTGTCTCCCTTCTGAATTACCGCCGATTGCATTAGAAAATGCGGTAATTCGCTACACGATAGGCTAAGATATAGGACATAGATACGAATATGAAAGAGATGACGGATTTCAGCAGTCCTACGGCCGTAGCGAAACCGAACTGTGCTTGCTCAATCCCCATACGATATACGAAGGTATCGATAATATCCGCGCTTTCATAGACCGGAGGACTATATAGGTTGAAGATTTGATCAAATCCGGCATTCAGTACATTCCCGATACTAAGCGTAAACATGAGAACGATAATAGGAAGCATCCCCGGCAGCGTCACATGTAACGTCTGCTTAAAGCGTCCTGCGCCGTCGATCTCCGCTGCCTCGTACAGTGACGGATTAATACTGGTAAGCGCAGCCAGATAGACAATCGTACCAAATCCGAACTCTTTCCATACATCCGATATGACCATGACATAAGGGAACCATTTGTTGTCTCCCAGGAAAAAAACAGGGTCTATACCAAACAAGCCAAGCACTTGATTGAGAATACCGGAAGATGGAGACAATACATCGATTAGAATACCGCTTAACAAGACCCATGATAGAAAATGCGGCAAGTACACGAGCGTCTGGAAGGTCCGTTTGACCCATTCTTTCCGCAGCTCATTCAGAAGTATCGCTATGGTGACCGGAACGATCATACCTGCTACAATTTTCATCACCGCAATGTATACTGTATTGAAGAATATCCGGCCGATATCGGGGTAATCCATCAGTAACTGAAGGTTTTTAAGACCAATAAATGGTGAGCCGAACAACCCTTTATTCGGTACGTATTTCTGAAAGGCCATCATAATGCCGGCCATCGGGATATAACTGAAGATGAGGACCAATACGATCCCAGGAACCAACATCAAGTGAAGCGGCCACTCCCTCTTCCACATACGCGTTAGTACATTCATGCCATCCACCTCGCTATAGGACTAAAAATGAAGAACTAGGTTAAAGAAAAGAGAGGTCGTTTGTGTTCAACCCCTCGATTCTCCTGCTATCATTGTTTGTGAGTCGCATACCATTCATTGACTTCTTTGGTCATTTCGTCGCCGCCAAGCTTTTTCCACTCTTCTACGAATTTATCGAATTCATCCACGGATACTTGATTCATCATAATCTTGAAGTATACTTCATCCCGCTTCTTCTTCAGGATTTCTTGTCGATCTGCCATGGTTGGAGTCGGTGCGCCGTAGAATTTGTTTTGTAGGTACTGTTTATTGTTCTGAATTTCAGGAACAAGTGAATATGCACCTTTTGGACCTGAGATCAGATATTCCCACCACATGTTGATATCGGTACCGTCAACATACTTCATGGCACGCTCGTAACGAGTTTTTTGATCTTTCGTCTCCAAAATGCTCTCGTCTTTGTTCTCGATCGCTTTTGGCAATATTTCACCGTTATTATCCTTTTGTTTACCAACACGAAGCGGGCTTAGAAGCCAGTAGTTGTTCCCTTTCTCCTTCAGGTCTTTACCATACTCATACACTTTCTGTTCTGGCGTCGGATGATTATCCACGACAATCCAATGGTTCAGCAATTTAATAACGCCTTCCGGATGCTTCGCTTGCTTGGAGATAACATAATATTCGTCAACACCCAAACCTATCTGCGATAGTGCAGGTTCGCTATCCACCGATGGAATCGGGAATACGCCCCACTCTTGTACGACTTTACCATCCTTTACTGCGCCTTTAGCGAGCTGAGCCGGTACCCAAGACTGGCCGTATACGATACCTGCGTTGTTGTTATAGAGGAGCTCTGCTGCTTTCTCCACATCTTTAACGACGAACTCAGGATCAATTAATCCTTTCTTGAACATTTCCTGCAGCGCCTTAAGTGCGTCTTTCACTTGAGGCTGAATGTCACTGTTGACCAAATTGCCATTTCCGTCTTCCATCCAAAGATTTTCATAAGCATGGTAACTATTCAAGAATGCTATTAGTCCTGTAACAGCTGTGGACTGGTTGTTAAATGGATCTTTGCTAATTACAATTCCATACGGTTTCCCAGTGCCGCCTGGATCTTTTGTTTTGAACGCTTCTGCGATCGTCAAGAGATCCGCCATCGTCTTCGGTTCCGGCAGGTTCAATTTCTTCAGCCAGTCCGTGCGTACATAGAGGAACTGATACTGGTAGGGATTATAAGAACTTGGAATCCCCATGAGTTTACCGTCGAAAGTGGCGGTCTTCAGTTGCATTCCGCCATCCATCGACAAGAATTTCTTCGTCTCATCCGTCGCATTCTTGTCATATACGTCCGTGATATCCATAATCATATCCGCTTCGGTCAGCTCTTTCAGCTGTGTAGCATTAACCTTCATGAAGTCCGGAAGATCATTGGAGGCGATGGACATCTTCACTTTTTCCTTGAATTGAACGTCATCGGCGGACACCCATTTATTCGTAAGCTTCACGCCGATATCTTTCTCATACGCATCATAGACCGAGTTCTTTTCAAAGCTTTCGCCCTCATCGAATTTGAGATACTGATCGCTTGCCGAAACTGTTGAAACTTCAATCACTTCATTTTTTTGTTCCACAGGTGTCTCAGGCTGCTTCTCAGGCTGCTTCTCCCCTTCATTTGTGGTTATGCCGCATGCCGTGATAGTTAAACTTAGAATCAATGCGACGATTAGAAGTATTCTACTTTTTTTCTTCATATTACCCCTCCACATTGTCTCAAATTAGGTCGTGCATCTACTTCATGCAGCTTCTCTTCCTAGTTCTAGTATAGGAAAGGGAATGCCTCCCATCTATATACTAGTCTTTACTTTCGTATACACCTCTTGACTACCGTCAGGCTTGTCCTAGAACGCACAAGAGAGAGGGAGTCTCCCTAGGTTAGGTTGACTCCCCCTTCGCTTCGTTGAAACGTTACCGTGTAATAACTCGAATATTCAGCTCCCACGATATTTGACAAGAGATGACGCGCCGCTTCTTGCTTCATTTTCATTTCTTCATTTTTCGATAAACCTAAGCGCACGTTCAGATTGATATTCAGCTAGACCTTTTGCGAATTGTTGATCGGGAAATCCTCTATGCTGTAGCTTTAAACCCGCTGAAGTTAATGATATATGGTGATGAAATTGATAAAATAACAGCCTATCCGGATCAAGCTTATCATTCTTAAGATATCGATAGAAGTCTCCAAATCGCATCTCCAAAAAACTATGCTCATGCTCGATATCAAAGAACGCTGCTCCTTCAATATCGATCAGAAAGGGCTCCAGCTTATCATTAACCAATACATGGTCAGGACCCAGTTCCCCATGAATAAATCCATACTGCTTTCTTGGCTGAATTCTTGATTCAAGCTCATACAACTTATCGAGCAGTTTACTTTGATTAGACCCGATCTTCTCCATATGTTGAGAGGCATAAGCTAGCTGTACTTTCGCATTTTTCATTTGTAATGAATGACATTGTTCTGTACTGATCTCGTTAGCATTGGCTTTCCCAAAAAACTGCCTTTCGGTGGTATGCATAGTAGTAAGCATATCCCCCAACTGCTGAAATACTTTATCTTGAACAGCTAATTCGGTATGTTGGAAAAAGGTTTCCGCCTTACGTCCCTCTATATATTCAACAAGCGCATAATCAAATGGGTAACGATCTCTTTCCTTGTTCAGATCATAAAGCGCTGGGGTTTGAATTCCATGTTGTGTTAAATACTTATTGTTTAATTCAAACAAATCACTTCCATAGGACTGTTCATTTATATCTTCATTCGCTTTTTCTTCTTCAAAATAATTCATGGAAAGATCCCACACATACAAAACGCAGGAAAATCCATTACTGCACTCAATCTTGTAGACCACCTTTTGTGCGCCACCATGCATTCGTGAAACACGAGTAACTAAATAACTGGTGCCAAAAATCCGTCCAATATAATCCTGTAAGTCGGCCTGATCGAGATGATAGGTAACGTCCATTAACAACACTCCATTGATTAAGTTTTGCCGGCTTCACAATAGTAAATAAAATCCAGCCCAAAGTATAGACTTTTTCTTTCTGATCAATTATGATGTTGAATAAGGTCTTGAAAAAAATAAGCATACAAAAAGCCTTTGGATTTTATTCCAAAAGGCTTTTTTTTGATGAAATTTCTAACGAAACCAGCATCTCTTGTGGTTAAACTTGACGTTCATTCTCCATGCTCTTTTTATACATTTTTTCTGCTTCAATAGGACTCTCTTTTGCCGTCATATGGCTCGGAATGACCCGATAAACTTGAACCGGACCGCCGAATACAGCTGACCTATACTTCTCCACATGCTGCTTGGACAAGGGCCGATTATAGTAACCCGGTACATATTTATTCATCATTTCCTGAAGTACATGAGTGGCTTCATCCAAATCTGTGATCGGTTCTGCTTGTCCGAATATCATTACGCTCATATAAGCTGTATCCGTTTTCGCAGGTACCGGATCCGTAATGGTTCCGTATTCCTCACATACCGTAAAACACACCTCTGAATTATCACTCATCACCTGATTACGCCTTCCGTCTCCAGCCCCGTGAAAATAGAGTTTCCCTTCAGTCCATACATAATTAAGTGGTACAACATAGGGGAGATTACCATCAACCAACCCCAGATAACCCAATCTCGCTTGCTTAAGGAACCTTTCAATCTTCTCTTGATCCAGGCATTCCCTGCTCTTGTAACGAACCGAATTCATATTGATATCTCTCCTTTAACTCTAGTGTGCGGCAACGACCAAATTGCGAATACCAGCGTTGTTACGGTAGTATATCAATGTATGGATTGCATTAAAATATCCAAAAATCACCGTTTAGAGCAATCCATAATTAATATTATTATGATAGGCTTCTATTTGGAGGTGTGTACGATGATGAAAGTAATTCGTAATGATAAGAGACCGATCTGGCAGCAATTGCTTGATCAAGCGATTCATAATATTACTAGCGGAGTCTGGGCGCCAGGAGAATTACTAATACCTACCCGCGAACTAGCTCACATCGTAGGTGTCTCACGCTCAACTATACAGATCGTCTATGAGGAATTGTTAAGTCGAGGTTATACAGTTACCTCTCGCCGAGGAGGAACGCGAGTTAGTAAATGGAAGCAATTCAATGTTTCAACGAAGGAAATAGAAACAGAGGGTCCCACACCTCCTTCACTCTCCTTGTTAGACTCAGCTGTTGATCATTTACATGACTGGTTCAGAGGTAAAGAACAGCTAGAAGTGGATATTGATTTCAGTCCTCATGAACCCTATTTGGATGAACAATTTCAAAAAAGCTGGCGGCAATCGCTGCTCCACGCATCCGCTGAAATGGATTTATCAAGCTGGGCTTACGGTAATTGCTACGGTTACACACCATTACGTGAGCAAATACAACGTTATTTATCCCTTGAACGGGGCATACATATCCAACCCAATCAGATTCTGTTGACCTCAGGAGCTCAACATAGTATCGACTTGATCGCACAGTCGCTTTTAGCTGATGGGGACACAGTTTCAGTAGAAGATCCAGGTTTCCCAGCTGCTTGGATGGCGATGAAATATCGACGAATGAATGTGGTACCTGTTCCCGTTGATGAGTATGGTTTAGTGGTGGAGCATATTCACCCTCAATCCAAACTGATCTTTACCACCCCTTCTCACCAGTGCGCAGTAGGGGTCGTTATGTCGGAGCCCCGTCGGCAACAATTGCTACATAAAGCGGTTCAAGAACGGTTTTGGATCATTGAAGACGATTATGATAGTGAATTCCGGTATCGTGGGGAGCCGCTGCCAACGTTGTTTAGTCAGGCATCCAATAATACTTTGTATCTCATGAGTTTCTCTAAAATGATTGCTCCTGGCATTCGTATTTCAGCTATTATAGGTTCAGTCGAGGCAATCGCTCAACTAGCGAAGGTACAGGAGCTGACTTACCGTCATCTTCCGATTATGGATCAGCTAACACTAACCCATTTCATTAAAAATGGTCATTTTATGCGGCATATGAGAAGAGTCAGAAATGTATATCGAAGAAGGCACGAAGTCATGACAAAAGCTATTATGGCTAGTGGTTTAGGGGAGCGTTTTACACTCAGTGGAGTAGAAACAGGATTGCATATGTTACTTGAGGCTGAGGAATCATACGACGAAGAAACTGTGACAAATTTAGCCCTACAACATGGAATACGTGTTTACCCTCTTGGACCCTATTGTCTGGATAGCAAAAGAAAGGGATGGGTATTAGGGTTTGCAAAAGTAGATGAAGCATCAATTGAGCAGGGGATACATCGCCTTTCGGAGATAATTCTGTAAAATCATTTCCGCAGGATTAGATAAATTAAAAGAAAGTATGGACTTTAAATTACTTGGTCCGATGGTTACAGTTACCGTGAATCCCTTGGTTACGCCCTCATTTTAAGATACTTGGCTTATGCAGATATCAAATAAATAAAGCCTCTATCCCGCCACTCGGAATAGAGGCTTGTATTATTCTTACTCCTTTAATACTCTCCTTTGATTACAAAATACGAGCCACGGATTGTACCGGCTAGTTTAGACTTCTGCCTAGCAAATTTAAACTTCTCTTCTAACTCCTTTGGTATCTCCATCCCCTCAGAAAGCTTAAAACCAACGGCTCGCTTCTTAGGATCATCAACCGTATACATGACATTAACCTCAAGTCCGTCTTCATAAAAGACATAAGTGAATTTAATATTTTCCACTTGAAAACGCGACGTTTCTAAAGGTTTTGCCGCAAACTCAATATTACGTTCTTCTTTTAAAATTCGGCTCACATAATCAAGGTTTTCCTGGCTTTCGCTAGCTGGGACAACTGTAAATTCATGCTTGTACTTGTTCATAAAGTAACGAGCTTCATTCGCACGTAAACCGGCAAGCGCCTCTGCTACAGGTGAAGACTCCACTCCGACCATCGACACATTTTTAAAATCAACGATATACGTCATTTCCATCTCTCCTTTTCTCTCATTATTCCCTATCAACAGGATACAATAACTAAAAATTTAACTATATTATATCAAAAATAATCATCTAGGGGCTTAGTCATCCCCATAGTTTCCGACGGTAGAATCATAGAGATTAAACAGGACTTCCTGTATACTTCACCAGTTTTACATAAGTCCCCTTTTTACTTGCGCGGTTAATGATTAGACAAAAAATAATACGCTGTATCCAAAGTGGAATGCCGACGATTAGTGTGTCTTGTAGTGATAACACTAAAGCGGTGTGTGCGAGCAATTTTGGATTACCCTTTGCATCTGTTAGACCATCCTTCATTAGCCCATAATGAATACGAACAGACTGCTCGAACTGGTACACGATAGATCAACAGGCTAGCATTGAGGCAGCTTTTTACCATCAACATTTTTGCCTTATTCTTTTCGTAATCGTTTCTTGCTATGAACTCCCTGCCTTTTTATACCTGACGCATTCTCTCAACCTTCTGTGTGACCGAGCCCCTGAATACTGTTGTGATCAATCGAGCTCCGCGCGGGAAAAAAGATCCCGGATCAACGTCTCATTTTCACAGGCCTGCTTCAACCGCACCGCGAACTGCTTAATAGCTTCGCTATTCTCCGAACAAGCACAGAACATATCCGCTTCCGGGTCAAAATGAATCGTATCTACCCATTCAGGCATATATTCGTTCACAAACACAGCCGCCAAAGAAGCCCAATCGTACCCGTTGCCTTCAAATCCTTCGTCTGCCCGGGCCTCGAACACTTCCGATCGGTAGCTACCCACATTTAGAATGACAGACATGCCTCCACCTTGCTGATCCACGAGTATAAAAGGGGCAACGTCCTCTTCTGCGGATTCTGCTTCCAGCCGTGCAATGACCTCAGAGCGGGCTTGATCCGTGAAGCAAAGCACCCCGTTTTTCTGAACAATCAGCCCTTCCCGTATTCGCCCATCCAGCCAGTCGCTGATCCATCTCGGAGCATACCCGCCTTGACCGAACTCGCCGCCAAAAGCGATCATTTTCTCATATACATCCAGATATTGTTGACGGTTCGTATTCGGATAAGAGCTAGTATACAGCCAGAACTGCACATCGTACATCAGAGTAGAAAGCTCATCCGCATGAAAGGAAAAGTGTCCCTTCTCTTCTACGATTCGGGTACAGACTCTACGGATCTTCTGCTCAAGCTGATCTACCTCAGGCACATGGCTGCACAGCTTGGCAAGCAAAGGCGAGAATTGGCCTACGGCTACTTTGCGCAAATCCTCCTCTTTATCTTCTTCAGAGGTGTCGTATTCCTCATCACTCAGTAGGCCGCGTATAAACGTCTCGAAGTCTTGGGCCAAGAACGTAATCTCATAATTGTCTTCCTGATCCACATGAATCACCTCGGGTTCGCCGTCCCTCCCACAGTTCCGGTAATCCAGCATCACGACATCATGGCCTGCCGAAGGGCAATCACAAATTACCACGCCAATGTCAGGGTATCCCCACTCCTCAATCATAAACGGGCTGCCGAGATCGCCGCAGAGTGAATAGCTTTTCTCACGTCCGATGCCCATAATACCCGTAATCGCAATATGATCCTCAGCCCATGAGGTCGCGTCCTCCGTCGGAAAATAAGTATTATAAGGAACTCCCCCATTGTGCTGCTTCATCAGACTGATATAAGAGGCAGGAAGCTTGTAACCGAGTTCTTCTTCTACAGAAACAATCAGTTCATCCGTAGGCGGGGCAGAAACATATTCTTTTAACGCATAATCGCTATCGTCCCAAAAGTCGGAGAGATCCATCCCCTCAAAAGGAGGTGCAGCCGTCCCCGAATCATTATGCTGGTCTCTGATTGCCTGTCTGGCTGCGGCGTGCTGTTCTTTGCGTAGCTTGCGCTGGCTGAATTTCAGAAATAGGGCCGTATTCTCATCATCCGGATCGAGGTCATGGGCAATACTCAGCACTCTCACCGCTTCCTCATATCGATTCAAATAATAGTAGGAATATCCCACACGAAAATGCCACAGATGGTCATTCTGCCCCTGTTCCGCAATCATCGCGAAGTGTCCAAGCGCTTCTTCATAACGTCCCAAATTGTTATACGCTCTTGCCAGACTGCTGACTACCTCGTAATCTCTGTCCGCTGGAGGAATCGCCATCAGGGTGTCTACAATCTTCTGGTGTTCATCATCTTCATGCCACTGTGTCAGCTGTGCGATTAGTTCTTTGTCCATGGTCTACCTCCCAAAGCTTATAATCAAATTACTAGAATATAGAGAAATATGGTTTTCCCTATTCTACCAGATGGGATGTAGGTATTAAAAATCGAAATAGAGCAGCTAAACGTAGCCATGACCCCGACAGGAAACGGTAACTATAACTACCCTGTAAATCACCTGCAACACGGGGATACCATCGTCCTTTACCTATAATCCGGGGGCTAGGGGCCGTCGATTCCCCGACCTTAACGTATATCCATGGGGTAACCAAGGAACACCGTAGTAAAATGGATAAACCCTAGGCAAAATACATGAACACAAACAGGCGAGGAGGAAGAGCTGGTGCTTCCTTCTCGCCTGTTTTGTTGTTTCAGCCAATGTTGGTCTCCTCGGTGGAAGATCGGTTGCCATGCGTGATGCGTGATAAGTGATGCGTGACCTCCTTGACGACAAAGCTCACCTCTTAGAACGTCATCAAGCCTAACTATTTACACCAAACTCTATCTTCTGATCAATAAATTGCTTGAATCTTGTAAAATACTGCTCTGATGCCTCCCAGCGCCTAAGGTCCAAAAAAGACATGTCCTGCTTGCCATATTGATTGGGCGGCTGATAATGCCGGGAAACATAAGTTCCATGATCCACTGTATAAAAATAATACGCTTCATCCGGAGTCTTGATTTCAATCCGAGCATGCAGGTAGTCTCCGTCCTCGTCCGTATGCGCTTGACGGAAGCTGTAACATTTGGAGCCGTCCCAGAACCCGTCATCCTCCTCTTCCGAATATAATTCCTGAATCACATCGTGTTGCAAAATGTCTTGCACATATTGGACCTCAATGTTTCGTAAATAAAGCTCAGCCATATTAATACAGGTCAACAACATAGTCCAGCAATCGCTAATCTCCGCTAGCTGTTCCTGAGACTCTTCTGTAATATCCTCCCACTCAGACCCTTCATCTATGGTTCTCCTCAACAAACCGATGGAATGATCTTGCTCCAGCCAAATATAATAGTGATGCCGGTTATCATTCATATAAACGCTGAGATCCCGCGCATCCCCGTCTGCATCAATATGCTCCAGTTGAACTTTGAAAAATACGCCTTGCTCCTGAAAATCAAAAGATGGTTTGTCATCCGTCATTAAAATACACTGAGTCAATTTCAATATATTTTCCTCATTGATCGTGTTATGGGTAAAATATAAATGAACAGGTTTCTTTCTCGTGAGGGGTTCATTTACTTTTTTCAATGCGGAACGCCCTTCTACAATAACATTCACCAGCGTGCAAAAGGAAAATTCCGTGTCCTCCTCATCCATATCCAGAAAAACTTCATCAATAAACACCTCATGAATGTCCACCGGAAGCTCCTGAAATACGCCGTCTCCCTCCCATACATTTACTAAGCATGCAATAGATTTCTGCCCGTCTACTTTGATGCTGTACTCGTCATCCTGAACTAAAACCGCAGCGCTAAGATCACCTATAACAATTGTTTCCCCATGATTGTAGGTGCCGCACAATATTTCCTCAACCATCAGATTGCCCGAAACATAGATTTCCTGACCGCCTACAGCTATATTTTTCGCATTCAAATTACCGGTTACCATAAGCCCTATGCCACCATCTGTTTCTTTATTATAGAGATTGTCTACAGTAAAATTCCCATCGATAAAAATGAAGATTACCTCTTTTTGTTGCGGGAAAGCCTGCTCCCAATCCAGATTAAGAGAAGGCAGCATCAAATCCCCTTCATAATAAGCGGCTAGCTGCTCTTCACTGAAATCCTGGTAAAACTTCGCCCACCAAGATCCTTCCGGAAATTTATCTGCTAATTGACTAATAGGAATGAATCGGAAAAGATTGCTCATACATTATTTTCCTTTCATTTTAAAATTTCCATTATTCTCTCATATGTAAAAATAAGGGTCAATCTGAACTTTACAAACCATCCCCCACAACAAAAAAAGGCCATCTTTCTATGGGATGGTCTGACAAATCAGAAGTGCAATAGTAATCACCGTTTATTGTTTTTCCAAAACCGGTATCCAAACCTCACTTCTGAAGGTGGGTGAAGATATATCCTTACTCTCATTCCATAAAATCTCCGGGCCTCTTGCCAACTCATAATTAGCGGTAGGGAACCATTCAGAACAGATGCGTCCCCAGACATTTTGCAATGTATCGGGAAATGGTCCAACGGCTTCGAATACAGCCCATGTTGCTGCATAACATCTAGTTTTGTTAAATTTCCGGGGCATTCTTTGGTTGTAGCAACGCCAACATAATGGTCAAGTTCCCCCTTTTCTTCCATTCTCCCCTCAGAAAAATTCACCGATGCTTGAATCAGTCCCTGAGGTTCAACATTCGAGAGCTTTTTGAGCTGGTCAATGTCATCGCAAGTTAAGCTTTTCCACATAGATGCGATTTCCGGATTTACGCCATTAAATTGGATAGGCACCCTTCTCGTAATGCCTACGATACAGAATGACTCTTCTTCAATGATACGATAGTTCACTGCACTTCGACCTTGAATGCTTAATTGAAAGGTCAAGCGGGGATAGGCTTTTAATGAGGGGCCATGCAACTTTACCGAAGAGGGCAGAATACCGTGCAAGCTTGGAAAGCTCTAGAAAATGCGTCTGCTGAGCTATATCTGTATTTCACCGCCACATCCATAACTCGTAATTCTCCAGCTTGAAGCTCAAATGCCGCAGATGTTAGGCGTCTCCGACGGATGTTCGAATGACCTCCCTTCACTAACAATATAGCAAGTGTCGTCAGCATCCATCCGACATCTCATGCACAGTTTTGCTGGGTGCCTAGGAGAAACTTGCCGCTACTTAAGATACGGTTCTCCGCGATATCTGTAACGGCAAGTTTTTAGGCCATCCTTTGGGGATGGCCCATACTTTATTAAAGGTATAGTCTGTGCTCAAATAATTCCTTAATCAGCTATATCTTTTTTACAGGTCGTAACACTGCATAACCATATCCCTCTGGGAAATGTCGTTGGTAGTCCTGTTTGATCCCTTCATCCCATTTGTATCCCATACCTTGGGGGTCGAAGTTCCATGCTACCTCTTCAGTCGTCCTCATAACAGCGCCATTATCCTTCAGGTAGTCGAAAGGCGGGTGGAAAAAGACCAAATATTCCGATTCCGGAATTTCCCTGCATTCCATACATTCCGGAATCGGTCCATCATACTCCAGTGAAACGGGGATTCCATACAAGTACCCCTTTTGACCATTCTGGTAAAACCATCCCGCCGTCTGGCCAAGTTGCCCAGGGAGGGCATGGTTGGACATACTCTCCAACGTACCGCTGATCTCATCACAAGAGTGTCCGTTTCCCCAGAAGTCCCCATAGTTTGTTACGGACATGTCCCAGATCCCGATAAATTTGTGCGCCGGAATGAACTCGACTTTGATCTCCGCCGGTTGCAAATGCACCTTACTCATCTTATCCCGCTCCTTGATCAAATAATGATAAGGTGAGAATACCTCCTGACGAATAGCTAACGGAATAGGTCGGGGAGCTTTTTGGTAGGTTGCGGGGGTGAGCTGAAATGCCTTGTTGAATGCTCGTGTAAACGCCTCTTGTGATGAGAATCCATACTTTACGGCAATATCCAGAACCCGCTGATCCGTATCGCGGAGCTCCAGGGCGGCACGGCTGATCCTTCGAGTCCAGATGTAATCTCGCAATGTCATCCCGGTTAATTGATTGAACTGCCTGGAACAATAATAGGGTGAATAGCCTAGCTGTTCCGACATCTGCAATAGGGATTTATTCTCCGTAATATTGCTCTCCACCCAGTCTACCATTAGTTGGACCATTTCATTCCATTCGTACATGAAAGTCCTCTCTCCTTTCCTTTTGATCATATCACCGGCGATTTTTACATACTTGATTCGAGTTGTACAATAGAAACTTGCCGCTACTTATGATACGGTTCACCGCCTATTCAAAAAAGAGGTGCGAAAAGCCGGTTCATCACCGGACGCTTTTCGCACCTTCGCTGGCTTGCCTAAATTAACGCGTCGAAATGGCCCTCCGAGTTCACCGTCGCCGTCCGGGGATCGGTCAGACCGATGCCCTTGAGGCCTCCCTTCCACTCAATCCGCGAGAGGGGGAGGTGATCTTGAAGCGGAGAAGCCGGTACAAAATTCACGGCGGCGCTACTCCCGCTTTTCTGTACGAGTTGGGACTCCAGCAGCCGGATTTGCCGCTGCAGCTGCTCCCGGCGATAAGGAGTCTGCTTCTCACTTCCTTGTGCCGCATTCACTTTATCCAGCTCCATCATCAGCCGGTTCCGCTGTTTCTCCAGGGAACTGACATCACTCTGTGTACCGCCGTAGGCCGCAATGGTCTGTACAGAGCTGATGCCTGATACTGTCTGTGCCGCCATGATCTTTCCCTCCGTTTCCTCGGCTCCCAATCCAAATTCAGCCAAATTTGAAAGTTCTAATCATCTTTATTACCCGGCAGGCCCCGTCATGACAACATCACAGCCTCAATTGGAGAATAATCGTCGTATAGTCTCAGTCGGCTGCTTGGTTTCACCCCTACCAAAGACCCACCGAAGGCTGGCTAAAGTCCCCTCAGAGCTCCCTTACTCATCCTTCAACCGCCGCTGATACAAAATGACAGACACTACTGTTAGCACAACTGTCCATGCTAAAGTAATGAGGAGAGGTTTTAATAATTCTCGCGTCGTAAAGCTTATATTGCTTATTTCTAAGAAATACACAAGTTGAGTGCTTGGTACGTACTCCAGCACTTTGAAGATAGGAAAATCATCCACTAGTAACGTTCCCCAGGGTGCCCCAGTGAATACGAACATCACAGGAAGTATAGCTAATGATGCTTCAAGCACCGTCTTGGAGAATAAACCACATATCGTTCCGAGTGCTGTGTATAGAATAATCGAAAGAATCAATTCTGACACAAACGCCCATATACTAGCTGGCTCATAACCAATTATGTACGTAACAATAGCCAGAACAACAGCAGACATTACAAAGACTAAAGTACTTTTACCGATTAAAACATCCATGGTCGTGGCCGGAGTCATCATTAATGATCTTAAAGTGTTACGCTCCTTTTCTTCCGCAATCAAGCATGCTTGTGCAAAGCAGGCTACTAACACAAACGAAAGATTAAGAACTATAGCGAAAACTCCAGGCACAGATGAGTCTAAACGTCGAAAAAGAAGTGCAATGATCATTGGAAAAATCAGCATAATAGAGATCGCATAATTGCGAGAAAACTCTTTGTAATCCTTCACAAATATCGCCTGGACACGTTTTAATGAGATACTCATAGTAACTCACTTCCTGTCATTTTAATAAAAATATCACCTAGACTTGGCTCTATCGTTTCTAACCGGTCAATTAACCCTCGTCTCATCCAATCCGCGATTTGATCAGCTGTTCCCTCATCGATCGGGAGCTCGTAAGCTTCCCCATTGATTAATTCAACACAAACTACATTCTTCCGGTGCTGTCGTTTAAGATCCTTCGGTGAACCGATGGTTTGGATTTGTCCTTGATACAGAATCGCTACACGGTTACATATTAATTCTGCCTCAGCCATATCATGCGTAGTTAAAAAAATCGTTGTCCCTTTGTCATTTAAGTAGCGTAAGCCTTTATAAATATGTGCTGAGTTTACCGGATCTAAAGCCGAAGTAGGTTCATCTAGAAATAATATTTCGGGCTCATGGATAATCGCGCAGGCCAACATGACACGCTGACGCATCCCTTTCGATAAGAGATTGACTTTCTTTTTGCGCTCTCCTCTTAAGTTTACAAACTGCAGCACCTTATCGACCGCAGATCTGGGAAGATCATATAACTTACGATACAGCTCCAAATTTTCCTCAATCGATAATCTTTCATATAGACCACTGTTATCCGTCAAAATGCCGAAGCGCATCTTCTGTGCAGACTGCTGCATCATCTCCGATGGCTGGTTAAATACACTTGCCTGTCCACTTGTCGGATTTAATTGCGCAGTTAAAATCTTGATTAATGTCGTTTTTCCTGAACCGCTCGGACCGAGGAAGCCAAAAATTTCCCCTTTCGGGATGGAAAAAGACACATCTGCCAACGCATCTTTATTTCCAAATCTCTTACGGACACGTTCTACTTGGATAACATCCATTAACACCACTTCCTTAGCATTGATGGCTTAAATATATAAAGATTGCATGCTTCAAGCCATCAAAACCCGCCGAAATGTAGCTGTTATCGCCTGAATAGTACCACAGCGTACTTGATTGGTTCGACATTACCCAGGAAATTAAATGTTCAGAAGTGCTTTTAATTCAGACAATTTTGAACGGGATAACGGAACCACGGCATCTTTACCTGTATTTAACCGCAAGCTGTAGCTATTCTTCGTCCATGTAATAATCTCTCTTACTTTTTGCAGATTAACAATGTAGGAACGATGACACCTAAAAAAACCGAAATTTAACAATCTTTGCTCGAGTTCGGTCAGCGTCAAAGCACAGTCATAATTTTCCCCATCCACATGAACAAGGATCGAACCCTCTACACTTTCTATAAAATCGATTTCAGGCGGATTAAATAAAATTACTTTGTCATTTCTTTTGGTTGAGATCTTCTGCAAGGTTATATTGGTCTCGTCTTGTTTCCGTAATTCCTGCTTATCCTCTTCGATGTCCCGAATATCCAATGGATGAAATCCGGACTCGTTCAACCGATAAATGGTATCACAGGAAATAAGAGCATCCTCTAAATTCGAAGTTAAAATCAATATCTGCTTTTCTTGCGAAAGATCATCCAGAATCCGTTTGAATTGACGACGATCCTGCTCTTCCAAGTAAAAATAAGGTTCCTCCAGTACAAGTGTAGGCTGATGCGCAAAAAAAACACGCAGCAAGGTCACATACATCCTTTTCGATGAGCTTAGATCCTTAATCCTCACCTTCCGTTCTTCTTTTAGAACAAAATAATCCATCAACAAAGCGGCACGCTCATTCCTCTCCGTTACTTGGATAAGAAAAGTAATTAGCTCTTGCACCGTTAAACGCATATACTCGCTTTGCCCAGCCCGAAATAAATAATATTGAGAATGGTCCACTAATTGATTCATTAAAAGCTGCTTTCGCTTCAAGTCCGTTATAATAGCAACCGATTGGTTCAATATCATATTTAATTCAATCTTCGGTAGAAATAATTCCCCGTCATAATACATTGGTTGAAATTGCATTTCGTCCTCCTGATCAGCGACACTACTTGGATATATAAAACAATTATAAGGTCAGGATACTTTTTTGTCAGTTTCTAACTAAAAATACAACGGCATGTCCTATCTAAACCTTCGTCCAGCCGTCCATGTTCATTCGATTCGTTTCACTTAACAAGTATAAGTGAGGAAAATGGGGGTCACTTTAAGACTATCTGTTATGCAAGGGGTTCAGCATATGACATATGGAGAAATTCTATTTCGTACAGCAACGTCTTTCGTTGCTCTACTCATATTGACGCGTCTACTCGGTAAAAAACAAGTCGGACATCTAACGTTCTTCAATTATGTAACAGGGATCACCTTTGGCTCCACCACTGCGGAAATTATCGTCAACAGACAAATCACGCTGCTGCAAGGAATATCTAGCTTGGTCTTATGGTCGGTCTTGGCATTCAGTGTGGCATTGATCGGATTGCGCTCTGTCAAAGCACGTGAGATTCTCGACGGCCAACCTACGATTCTCGTCAAGCAAGGTAAGATTCTGGAAAAGGCATTGGCTAAGCAGCACCTCAACATTGACGATTTAAGCATGTTGCTTCGGAGCAAGGATGTCTTCTCACCCGAAGAAGTCGAATTTGCAATTCTGGAACCTGACGGTAAACTTAGCGTGTTGAAAAAAGAAGAACTGCTGCCTGCAACAAAAAAAGATATAAAAGCAACCGTTACACCTATTCACAATATCCCTACTGAGCTTATCGTTGATGGTAAGATCGTAGAAAAAAATCTTACTAAAATAGATGTCTCTGTTGTCTGGCTCAACCAACAATTAAAGAAAGCCAACATTCATTCTTTAGATCAAGTATTTTACGCAGAGCTCCAATTGGACGGGACGCTGTACATCGACAAATACCAGGATACGAATCCATAAAGGACCCCCCAAAGAGAACAGCCCTCAGACTGTTCTCTTTCGCTGTCTGCCTTAGAAGCAGGTGAACGAGCGAATCCGATTCAAATCAATACCGAAGTACCCCCAGAAGAAACCGAACCATCTGAACCCTGCAATAGAATTACGCCCGACAAATACCGGGAAGAACCAGAATTGCTCACCGTTGTTCAACCAAATGTATGTGTTGCGGAACATACAGCGTCTGATCGCACCGGGGTCGATGGCAAATGTGGTAGCCGACATTTGCGGTACGAATTGCGGAGGAGGTGCCGTCGGCGCTTGAACGCCTCCCGGTGCACCTCCTGAGGTCCCGGAGTCCCAGGAAATCCACCTGGAAAACCTGGTCCTCCTGGTCCTCCTGGTCCTCCTGGTCCACCCGGGAACCCTGGGAATTGGCCGCTTCCCGGCGTTGGAAAAAATCCCATATGTGATCGCTCCTTTCAATGAGTAGGCACAATCATCATATGCATTCGCGGAAAGAGTGCGTGGGCGAATACCAATAAATAATCCCCGAAAAGCCGAAGCTGAACGGTAATGAAATTAAGCCGCCTAAAAACCTTTTTCACCTGCTTCGGCTCATAAATATGGACGAATATCCACTTTTGCTGATTCCTAATTTGACTTAGAATTACCGTAGAAGATTGAAAAGGGCTGTGGTTCTAATGTTAATCAAAAGAGACAAATGGTTGCAATATCGCATCCTTCACAAAGGTTCCTCTCTCGCCGGACGGCTGCCAGAGACACAGTTGCTTAAGAAGAACGCATTAACGAATATGCTGCTTCACTATCAAAGCGTCGTAGTGAAACCTCGCAATGGGAGTTACGGAAGGGATATCCTGTTCATTAAACGAAACGGTGCAAACGCCTATCGTATTCATAACGAAAAGAATGCCTTCACCATGACAGACAGCGATAAGTTACTTAAATTGTTCCGTAAAAAAAACAGAGGTCGTGGATATATTGTCCAAAGGCGTCTGCAGCTTGCCCAATTTCAACACAAGCCATTCGACATTCGGATAATGGTTCAGCGACAAAAGAGTACTTCATCCACTTGGAACGTGACAGGATCATACGCGAAGGTTGCGGCGCAAGGATATCTGGTCACGAATGTGGCTAGCCGCACCATTCCAGTCCTTGAGGCGCTCAAATTAGCCCGAATCGGAGATCGGAGCTTGCTTGTCAAAGCGGAACAGATCGCATTATTGGCTGCCACACGACTGGGGGAGCGTTACCCAAAGCTTAGACAAGTCGGGTTCGATATAGGCATCGACAGAAACTGCCGGATTTGGATCATTGAAGGTAATTATCAACCGGACTTACGCCCATTCCGGCTCTTGAAAGATTCCACAATGCATCGCAGAATATTATGGTATAAGAAACATTAAAGCAAAAAAAAGACGACCAGCCTCTTATCTTTGGCCTGTCGTCTTTCATGTTTGGTGCCTATCCTTGATAATACCCCGCATGCAATTTCACTTGCGTCTTTTGGTACTTACAACACGCGTCACTTGGAACTTATTTACCCCTACCTGTATAATGGCAAACTGACTGTAAGAAGTGCCGGAAGACGTATAAGGTTCCGCTTGAATATTTCCACTCGGCGTTCTAACCGTTGCAGTGATTCTAGTCACCAAACAGACTCCACGGCTAGAAGCTTTCCAAGTCTCGTCACGCTGAACATTATAATTGTCATCACTACATAAGATGGATGCATATTCAACTTTCCCAAACGCATTAAACGATGTGGAGTTAAAGATCTGCACGGGGTCATAACCGCCAGCTTTTCTATTTCCCATCCCCAAAACCTCCCTTATTATCGATATTATTCATTAAATGCAATTGCATCGTTTTGGTAAGGTATAAATGTGGACAAGAAAAGAAAGTACGTTTATCAGACGGTCACAACCCCTCATCTGGTTGTCTACACGACTTTCAAATCACTCTCCTGCGCATGCTCTCACCTAGATTTATTAAGCTCTTTTACTTCCATTATCTTTTTACTAAACTGATACTTTACAGAAACATTCTTAATAATCTCAGTATTCTGGTAGGCAAGAGAACCCTCAAACGCTAAAGTATCATTGTCTTTCCACACGATCTTATCTGCATAGCTATAATTCTCATGATCAGTGCGAATCCATGTATCTAATTCTTTTTGTGCACCATATTTGACTCTTGCAGATTCTATTAACTCTGGACTAGTCATTCCCTCTTCAATATTGCTAATTTGAACGAAATCACTTTTATTTGAGCATGTAACGACCGCAATTAACTTCTGATTAGGTGAAGGAATGATTTTTTTTACATACATAGAAGGTGTAGAAAACCTTAAATACTCACTAAGCACATTGTCTTTGATTCTCCAAATGACATTTTGACTTCCATAATCCGAATAATTGTTGAACAACGTAAATATCATACTTCCGTCCGCTAACTTAACAATATATGGGCTCCGATAACTTTTCGAGAGAATATCTGCGGCAAAAGCAGCCGCATCAGCGATTTTTTGATTCTCATTTTTTATAAATGGCTGAAGTTCTTTTAACGCTTTTACTCTCAACGTGGGATCATTAAAGCTTTCTACCAGCCTATTAATAGCAATATATACATATTCATTATTATCGCTTTTTAATGCATGTAGAAATTTTTCCGCATCATATTGAGTAGCAGGCTCTAACTCCATGTCTTCAGCATTTAAATAACGTATGTAAGGCTCTGAATTTTGATTTTTATAATATTCTGTTGCTAATAAAGCTGAAGCGGTTGAACTATATAGGACAAGACAGGCAACCAAAATAACCCACTTTTTAGAAATTCCTTTTTTCCTTTTCTCTGTTCCATTGTGCCCAGCCGCTGCAATTAAGTTTTCATCAATGAGTCCGATCTCCTTAAATAAATCTTCTTTTTTCATAGGTTAACCCCCTCTTTGTCTAGATGAACTCGAAGTTTATTTCTTGTCCTAAATAATATAGATTTCACTTTACTACTACTCATATTAAATCTCATAGAAAGCTCATCTATTGAATAGGAATACCAGTACCTTCCAATAAATATGTTTCTCGCTTGCTCATCTATGCCATATAAAAATTGATTTATTAAGTTTGCGATCTCACCTTCTTCATACTCTGTTTCTACAGTATCAGGCGAAGCTAGACATTCTTCTAGTTCCGTTAGAATGACTTCAAACTCACGATTACGCTTTTTCGCTGTATTATAACCATACTTATCAAGCGCAATATTACGGGTGATCCTCCCTAAAAATACCGAAAAATTCCTAGGCAGATTAGGCGGTATCGCATTCCATGCCGCTAAGTATGTATCGTTCTCACACTCTTCAACATCAGAAAAATTTGAAATAATGTTTCTTGCAATGACTCTGCAGTAAGCCCCATATTTATTTTTAGTCTCTAAAATTGCTTGCTGTGAACGCTGTAAGTATAGGTGGATTATTCCTTGGTCTTCCATTCGTTCTTCTCCTTTTAAACACTCTTATCTATATAGTAGAGAATTGCTAGGATGGGTTGCACTTATATTAAAATTTACACCAATATATAAAGACAACCCCCTCCTAAACAAGGAAGGGGTCTTTGTAATAGATCTGCCTTTTGGTCATCTCTACAATCCAAAATGTTCTCTAAGTAACCTAAATTGTTCTTCCACGCTCATACTTGGTGTTCTTTCAACGGTTTTGATCCCCATTTTAGTACAAGCTTTCTTAATCTCATTGGAGAACTTAACCATAGATTTGTTACCGTGTTTAATCGTTTCTTCTGGATTTATCGTGTAGGCGTTAATACAATCTAAAATCATCTTATGATCTTCTCTGAAGTAATATAATCTCTCTACCTCTTCGTCAGAAGTATAAAAACAAATCATTCTCTCTTCTGGGATAAACGGTAGTATACGCTCAGGCATTATTCCCAGATCAATTATAATTGGTTTGTCATTAGACATTTTCAACAAATCAATGATAAAGAAGTCCATCATCTCTTCGACGATTTGAAATAGCCACTGGCAGTGCTCATCTACCGGTTTATTGAACCACTTATTCCAATCCAAATCAGGATTAGGAAATTGAAGGGCAGGGTATTCAACACGACTAGTGAATGGTCTATATTTTAAGACATCATCCCCCAATGTTTGAAAGCCTAGTTCCTCTACAAATTTCTTGGTCATGGTAGTCTTCCCAGCACAAGGTCCTCCATTAAGCCAGTAAACATGTTTTAATTGTTCCTTCAAATAATCATTATTTATCTTCATCCGATACACCCCATATGATTTGTGTAGTATCTTACTTTAACACGTTAGTTTCGGGGAGGTGGCGGATTCTTATCTTCCTATAACAGTGAAAACACATCGAAATTCTCCTTTCTTGGCACAAGTAGTTATATTCTACGAGTTGGGTTAAATTCCCTATCACTTTATCTTTAATACGATCTTTCCTTTTGCCCTGCCCAATTCAGAATACTCCATCGCCTTCTGAGCTTCTTCAAAAGGGAATATTCGATCAATTACAGGCTTTATTTTCCCTGCTTCTATAAGCTCCGAAATAATCTCCAATTGTCTCCCGCTTGGTTTCATGAACAAGAAGCTGTATTTTACATTATATTGCTTCTCTAATTTTGTTAGCTGACGGGTAACCCATCGAAAAAGGCTCGTTTTTATAAAGCCAGACCCATATTTTTCTCCAAAGCGTGCATTGGGCAGCCCAGAAACCGATACAACTTGTCCGCCTGGTTTGACTATTTTAAAAGCTTTCTCTAATGTCTCTCCGCCAATGGTATCGAATACGCCATCATAATTTTGTAAGACCTTATCAAATTGTTCTGTTTTATAATTGATTATTTGATCGGTCCCAAGAGATTTGACCAGATTAGCTCCAGCATCGCTAGTAGTTGTAGCCACATAAACTCCCATCGCTTTAGCAAGCTGGACAGCAAAGGTCCCAACGCCGCCCGAACCAGCTTGAATCAATACCTTTTGCCCTGCCGATAGCTGTAATATATCATGTAATGTTTGATAGGATGTAAGCCCGACTAATGGGATTGACGCCGCTTCCTCAAAGGAAAGGTTTTGAGGCTTTAAGGCTATATCGTCCTCATGTATGGATATATATTCTGCGAAGGTTCCAATTCTATTCTTTCTTGGCCGTCCGAATATTGCATTGCCTATTTTGAATTTTGTTACTTTGTTTCCTACTTTGGTGACTATCCCTGAGAAATCATTTCCTAACACAAGCGGCATATCGTATTTCAACAGCATACGAGTTTTGCTATCCCGCACCTTGAAATCGATAGGATTAATACTCGCCGAATGGATTTCTGCCAACACATCATAATCACCTACTGAAGGTGTTGGTATGTCTGCCATTAGAAGAGGACTTTTCCCGTATTTTTCAATGATCATCGCTTTCATCAAGAAACCTCCATTTCACAATCGAGATGCGAAGTATTGTAAGTGTTAGTCTACACCGCTGGTCTTGAAAGATGAGTTTGTTCAGTAATCTCGCCGCTTTCTTTTCGTTCGATCGTTTAACTTACCATTTGCTGACGTTTGTCATAACAAGATATGCTCCGCAACTTGATGTAGCATGACGAAGCAACTCGGCCAAGATGAAATAAACAGACAAAAATGGTACCAGCATTAGCACGGCGCTGACAGATGACAATACACCAGACAGGATCAGCAGGCCTCGCTTCTCTCCGGCAATCTCCAACAGTCTCGACATGCCAGTTTTGGTTTTACTCACAGCTGTTCCCCCACTCTTTATAATTACGCACAAAAAAAGTGCACTGAGAATGATTCTCTGTGCACTAGTGTATAGGAACGCTCTTCATGGTTGCTACCGTTTCCGGGATTATAATCAACCAAATCAGGAGCATCTGTTTTCGATGCGAGCTTACATCCTTGTTCCTAAAGAACGCTGTCTGCCACTGATCAGATACTCTCCAGGACGCACACCGAATTTTTTACGAAAGGCTGCTGAGAAATGGCTGACATTCACGTATCCGACTCTGGATGCTGCTTCACTTACCGTCATATTTCCATGTTCTAGCAGCTGCTGTGCCCTTTGCATCCGTTGTTCAATCACATAGGCATGGACAGTATAACCGAACATTTCCTTAAAGCCCTTCTTCAATTTGAACTCATTGAGGCAAATAATGCGAGAGAGCCCTGCTAGCGTCGGTGGATGTAAATAATCACGTTGCAGAATTTCCTTGGCTAGCCGCAGGCTCTCCATATCATCTCTAGATAGCTTGACTGTGTGGGAAATCCGATCAGCTTCAAATAAAGATTCATTGAGATAGACAGCCATTAGCTCCAGCATTTTCCCCTCCAGATAGAGTTCCCGCATACCCTGACTATAGGAACAATCCGCAATTTGAGACAGAATGAGCCGGATAGATGGTGTGATAGCGTTTTTGCAAAAAAACAACCCAGCTCCTCCTCCGGCTTGGAGCCGTGTATCCTCGGTCAGTCCGCTGGTCATCCGCTCAAATTGTGCCGGACTCATATCTATGCTGAGGAATCTGTAGCCCGCTCCGCTAAGGTATATACAATTTTCACTTCTTATTCCGCCGTGAAGCAGCACACTTTCTCCTGTATCTATGGCAAAATAGTCCTGCTTCAGCGAGGTCCCCCATTCAATTCCATGTCCCATACAGAATATCAGCTCCGTACGAGGTGTTCTAAACTCGCCCTTCGCTTCGATATCCCGATTAAATTGGAGATCAAAATCCGTCATCTGAAGATAACGCTGAGTAAGCAGGCTTCGGCAGCTGCCCTCCCCTAACTCGACCGGTGGTTTTATCTCAAAGTGGCTTCCGTCCAACTGGTAAGTAATATTAAACCCTTCGCATCTAAGCGTCTTATGGGCATCAATTGTTTCTGCTGCATTCAGACCATCGCTACGCTCCATGCTCATCCCTGCTTCCCCGTACTTTGGATTCATTATATATGTATTGAGAATGATTATCAATTGAATGTTCTTTTAGCAAATATGCATAAACAACAAAAAACCTTCCCCCCCTAAAGGTGAAGAAGGCTTAACGCGTCACTTCTGAAGACATGGCCAGCTATTTTTTCAGCTCCCCAAGCTTGATTAACTCGATAACCGCTTGTGAACGGTCTTTAACGTTTTATTGTTCACCAATTTAATTTGCTAATTCCTCCAATCGTTCAATTAGCATTGGAATCGCCACTTCAACCCAAAACTCCAGAGAAACATACCCACTGGACATACCACCATGACTGTATTTCTCACAATAGATTTGTTTGTCTAAATCATCTAAGTTACCTCCTGTTAATTCCTCAAACGCGTATTTGAATCTCTGTGCAAACGCCTCACCTGTACATGGATAAGTCACTTCTTGAAAGTAATTCTCTAGCTCATCCCAAAGATATGGATCCCCTCTTAATCCCCAACTTTTTGGCCGCTCATTAAAAATAACTGATACTGTCTTTAGCATTACCAGCACCCGCTTTCGAAGTGATCAACTATAACTGTACTACTGTATCATTTTTAACCGCCAATTGTTCCAAATCTAATTATAATATCCCTGACTACAATTAGGTGATTTCACAGCTGGCCAAGACTTAAACTATTTAAAAATACGATGAATATAGGGAGAAGATATAAATGATAATTTTGTCAGAAAATTCGAAAATACCAGATAAATATGCAGACTTTTTAAAAAAGATTGCAACTTTCTATGGAGAAGAAGAAAATTTCAAGGATATTGTAAACGACACTATGGAAATCTTAAGACTATCGTTTAAGGATGATATTTCCGATGCAGAATTGTTAAAGCGCGCAAGTCTTAACGGTATCATTAATGATCTGGATGTTTTTATGGAGATGGTAAGTGACAATCCTGATAAAACTAAAATAAAAACAGTTTATATGGAAGAACTTAATGCTTTGTATTACACGATAAATGACATTTTCAGAACACTATGAGGAAATTACACCTCTAATTCAATTCAATACAGAAGTTTCCGCGCCCAACCGGAGAATAAACCGTTAATCCCTTTTCATGTTGACTGGCCGAGCTTTCCTTGACGAGACAGAAGACCGCAGAACAGCCTAAAACCATACAAGAAAGGGATTTGGAAAAGTCCGTAAATACACATCAACAACAAAAAACCTTCCCCCCTAAAGGTGAAGAAGGCTTAAACGCGTCACTTCTGGAGACCTGGCCAGCTATAGCTCCCCAAATTATTGTATTAGACTTAATCCGTAATTTTCACATTTCCAAACACGGCCTTATTCCTCGAATCATCCCCCGGATTGCTGAGCGCTATGCCAATATACACCTTACGATTCATCGGGATCTGAACAGTTCCAACTGTTTGCCAGTTATTCCCGTTCGTTGAAATAGCCCCTTTGAAGGTATCCCCACTTCTGGTCAGCTTTAGCCATCTTGGAGCCGAGGCAGCCGCAGTATGGTCGGCCATATTGCCAGCGGTATCTACACGATACTGGAAGGTTGCCCCATTCTCGGGGGTAAGCATCATATCCGCATGCTTTGAATTATGAACCAGGGAATCCCGAATCATAATGCCAGCCTTGGCCCAACCGTCCAATCGGCTAGTGGACTGCACTTTAACAATAATCTCCGCATTGCCTCTAACGGATTGGTATATATAATTCAGTTGATCTCCATTTCCCCAAATATCCGTAGAGCTGCTGCTGAGTGTAAATTGTTTATTGGAAGAATTGTAGGTAACGTTCCCCGGCATGGAACCGATATTTCGAGCCTTCCATCCTGCTGGTAATTGAGCCGGATAGTCTTGTTCTACCGGAGGCGTCCAGCCTGGCGTCGGCCAGGTTTCACGTTCCTTGATATTGGCCAATTCATCTTCTGGCCAGGCCCCGTAGGCAAAGAACGACAGGCGCTTCACGTCCGGATAATTCTCGCGGATTCCCTTGTAAATCTCCTGATATTGATCATCAGTCCAGTCATTATCCAGTGTAGCTACAATCTCCACGTCACTGCCACTGATCCGGTCGCTCGTATCCTTCAGGATGCCGTAGGAAGTGCTGTATACCCAATCACTATTGAACTCCCAGTCATCAAAGTACGCCATCGGTGCGACAAAGTCGATATCATCTTTGAATTTGGCTACATTCTGTCCAACCTCTGTAAATTCCGGCGGCAAAATATACACACCGAGCTGCACATCCGGCTTCGAGGACTGGGTGATATCCTGACGGATATCGCCCACATACTGTCCAATTTGATCGGTCCTCCATTCATTCCACTGCTCACGCTGAGGTGAATCCGTCTCGAAGTCAATGCTGAGCGGTGAGTACCCGAACTGAGCCTGATACTTCGCAACGGTGTAATCACTGACGTCCATGTTGTAATTGTCGAAGCGAATCCAGTCTAGCACAACACCGTCAACATCATAATTCTCGATCACTTCCTGAATGATGGAACGCTCATACTGCTGCACTTCATGGTGAATCGGATTAACGAAGTATTCGTTGCCGTTAGAACCTGTAAACGGAGTCTGAACCCCATTAACCAGCGCCTGCATCTGCCATTCATCGTGAGCCAGGAAGGCCTGCTGATCATGGAACTGGGGAATCCAGGCATGAACCTTGATTCCTGCAGCATGGGCTGCCGTAATAACAGCCTGCAGGGCATCGAAATTCTGATAACCTTGGGCAATCGGAGCAATATCACTCTGATAAAATACACTTCCGGACGGAACCTCATCATCTTCATCCTGCTTCACGTTCATGCTGATGACATCGACACCGTAGCTTGTGGACAGCTGGATGAAATTCTGGACATCCACCGTGTTCTTAAACTGGTTTACGGTCCGTACAATAACTTCCGTTTCGAAAGGGGGATTCGTCTCCTCCACGGCCATAACCGGAACAGAACCAACCGCTATCGAAGAAACCAACACAAAGCTTAATACTGCTATGAACCTCGATCTCAACGCAAATGCCATAATCTCGCCTCCACAAGTATAATCGCCTCTAGCGTCCTTCCAAGGACGGTAAGCGTTTAAACGAGAAATATAAAGATAAAGTATAGCATGAAGTTATATTTCTTAGATTTCATAAAAGTCTCACTTCGTCACATTGATTTTCTTGACATTCTCCTGCCATTTTTCGGTTCTGAACTCAAGCAGCTTATCCAGTCCCGCTTTTTGGGTGTTCTTTTTGGCTGTTTCCAGTGCCGACAATACCTCTTCATCCGACTTCGCCTGAACCATTTGTGCGTAAGCAAGGGTATAAATATCCCCGACATTCTGTGCGATGATGCCAATCTCTGTATCCGGAAGCGGATCGGTATTCACAAATTCCGTAATGTCCAGCGCGGTTTTCCAAGTCACCGTGGACTGCGCCACGGTCTCCCATGATTTCTGGTTCGCGGAAAGCAGCGCCTCTAGGCTCATTTTCGCCGTATCAATAAAGGTCGTATTTCCCGCCCAGTTAAAGTCCTCGAATTTTCTCATCGTTTCAGTACGCTCGTTAGCAGGAGTCGTCTTGTATTTCTCGTTCGGAATTGGTGCTCCGTCTGCGTCCTCCTCATCCCAGTACAAGCCTTTAGGACCGAAGAAAAGCACCTTCTGTCCCTCCGGGCCCGTAATCCAGTCAAAATAAGCGAAGATGGCCTCCGGATCCTTGGCCTTTTTTGTAATGACACTGACGTTCCAACCCAGCGTCTCGAAACCGCTTACAAACACTTGTGTTTTGTCTAGTCCGGCTTTATGAATAGGCCAAATAATTTCATAACCACTGTCCGGATTGTTCGCTGTCAGTGCCCGGTGTCCCTCGGCTCCATACGTAGTAATATTGGATTCAACCATGACCGCTACCCGGTTGGTATTGACCTTTTCTTTGACCGCATCCTGGGTTTGCTGCAGTGCATCCTGTGTCATCAGCCGTTCACGATACAGCTTATTGATATACAGTACCATCTCCTCGTAAGCGGGATCGTCCAAGATAGATGACAGCTTGTCGCCTTCCGGATATCCCATGAGTGAAATGAACTTACTGGTGGAGTTCTCCTTAAAACCGCCATACATAATTTCCAGACCTGCCCCCTTCTCGCCAACCTCCAGAGGTACAACATCCGGATACTTTTCTTGCACCAAGCGTAAATATTGATACAAATCGTCAAAGGTCTCCAGCGTCGGTCTGCCGAGCTCATTATAAATATCTTTATTCACCATCCATCCGCCGTTGCCGAATTGCCCGGATGTATACCAGTTGGGGATTTGATAGATTTTTCCGTCATCTGAACGGAGCAAATTCAGAGTGGATTCCTTCACATATTTCTTGAAGTTTGGATACTTGTCATAGTAATCATCCAGCGCAACGAGTTGCCCTGCCTGCACTAGCCGTTCCACTGAGGATCCCCGGTCAGTAAAGATGACATCCGGTAAATCACCGCCGACGATCATCGTGTTGAGTTTTTCTCCGGCCGCACCTCCCGATTGAATCGGTTCAACAGTAACCTTACGGTTCTCCTGAATCCATTTTGTCGCCTCATTATCCCCCCAGGGTGATGTCGTAAGCCAGTCGTAATTTCCATAGAAGCTGAAGGTGACAGGCTTAATCCCGCTGCCGTCATCAGTGGCGACCTCGGTATTCAGATTTTTCTCGCTTGTGTTTGGTGAAGTGTTAGAATTCCCCCCTCCGCTACAGGCAGCGAGAAGAAGCACCAGCGAAATCAGCAAAAGAGATATCCATTTCATACGATTGCCCATTCTTTTCCCTTCTTTCTACATAATATGGAGACTGCTATTCTTTCAATGAACCGATCATTACGCCCTTAACAAAGTACTTTTGGAGAAAAGGGTACGTCAGGATAATCGGAATAGTAGCGATCATCATCGTAGCCATAGTCAGTGACTTCGTGGTAATCGTCCGATTTCGGTTCATATGATCCAGCGCGATGGCATTCGATGAACCAATTTGGGTCATAATGTTGGAGTTCATAACCTGCCGCAGCAGGGTCTGTATAGGAAGCAGTTCGTCCTTCGTAATATAGATCGCTCCCGTAAACCAGTCGTTCCAGTAACCGACCGCAGTAAATAAAGCAATCGTGGCCAGCACCGGGCCGGAGACGGGAATAACGATTCGGAAGAAAATGCCGTAGTTACTGCAACCGTCGATTTTGGCCGATTCCTCTAACCCCTCCGGCAAAGCGTTGAAGAAGGTGCGGATGACAATCATGTTCCAGACGCTGATGATGCCGGGGATAATCAGAACCCAAAAGGTGTCCAGCATACCCAAAGAGCGAACTAGTAAATAACTAGGGATGAGCCCTCCACTGAAGAACATCGTAATCATAAAGAACACCATATATTGTTTTCGAAAAAGCAATGTTTTCTTGGACATTCCGTAAGCTAACAGGGCCGTGAAGAAGACGGACAATGCCGTGCCGCTCAATGTTCTAAGAATGGTGATCAGAAAAGAATTCAGCAGGCGATGATCCTGAAACACAATATAATAATTTTCCAGGGTAAATGCTCTCGGCAACAAGGTTACACCGCCGAGAGCCGTATCGCTCCCTAGATTAAAGGAAATGACCAGCGCGTTCCAAAATGGGTACAGCATAAGTAGCGCCAGCAGCGTCAAAAGGATATAAATAGTCCGCTGCATGATTTTGTCACCTAGGCTTAGTCTCATTGTTCACCTCTCCTAAAAGGTTTATGGAGCATTACTTACAGTCGATACATCCCAATAAAACTTGCATCGGAAGCATTCGCTATGAGTAGTAGTACCTACCAGAGACTAACATCTGCCCGGCGCGCGATTTTGTTGGCCATCACCAGCAGAATGACACTAATCACCGCTTTGAAAAGCCCTACCGCTGTCGCATAAGAGAATCTGGCATTTAATATCCCCACACGGTACACATAGGTGTCGATAACATCGGAGTAGGGTCGCAGGATTGGATTGGTTGCCAGCAGCAAAATGTCCTCGAAGCCCGCACTAAGCAGACTGCCGATGGCAAGAATCATAAAGATGATGATAATGGGGGTAATGCTGGGGAGTGTAATCAAGTGAATTTGCTTAAACCGGCTTGCTCCGTCTATGGAAGCGGCTTCATATAAAGTCGGATCAATGCCTGCAATCGCGGCCAAATAGACAATGCTCCCAAACCCGACCTCCTTCCACACATTTACACTTACTAGAATAGACCAGAAGTATTTGGGTAACGCCAGGAAGTTAACTGGCTCCCCTACCAGATTGAATCGCTCCAGCACATAGTTCACCGTTCCGTTGTCAACGGATAACAGCGAAAATACAAAACCGGATACAATAACCCAGGACAGAAAATAAGGTAAATAGCTGACGGTCTGGATAATGCGTTTAAAGCCCATATTTCCGATCTCATTCAGCATCAGTGCAAGAAGAATCGGGGCAGGAAAAGAGATAATCAATTTAAGCAAGCTAATCACAATGGTATTTCGCATCACATTCCAGAACTCTGGCGCCTCGAAGAACATTCTGAAATGCATAAATCCAACCCAGGGGCTCTTCATAATGCCGCCAAAAATATCGTATTGCTGGAACGCCATAACCACGCCATACATCGGAATGTAGCTAAAAATGAATACAAAGATAATTCCAGGCCAAACCATGGACTGTAAATCCAATTGACTGGTGAATTTCTTCCATCTACTTGGTTTCTCGGCCGTGTTCATCCGTTTTTCCTCCTCTGGACGATTCTAGTGAAACAACGGCAAAAACGCTTTGTTCTTCTCCAGCATTTCATCCAGCAGCTGTTCAGCTACGGTGACCGAAGGCACGAGCGGATGATGAACCATAGCCTGCAGGGCCATATCCCGGTCTCCGTGCACAGCCGCCTCGATGGTGAGGCTCTCGTATTGCTTGACCGCGGCCAGCAGGCCATTGACGGGCTGCGGAATTTTGCGCAGCGGAATCGGCAGCGGACCTTGTCTGGTTACCACACAGTTCACCTCAATGGAGGCATCGTCCGGCAAGAAGTCAATCATTCCGTTATTCCTTACATTCAACGTCTGGATATCGCGGGAATCATTATAAATGGAGCGCATCAGCAACACTGCCGCCTCCGAGTAATAGGCTCCACCACGCTGCTCCAGCTGCTTTGGCTTCTCCTTTAGCTCTACGTTCCGGTACAGCTCAAACAGCTCTTCCTCTACCTTCTTCACTACCTCAGCGCGCGATCCAGTCGTTGCTGCTGCTTCCTTCTGTTCCGCAAGCATCGCGTCCGTCATGTAGTAATAGCTCAGGTAATAAGAAGGGATGGCTTTCAAAGCATTCAGAAACCGGTGGTCCCAGGAATCAAACGGCACATTACTCGCCTTGTAGTTCTGGGGGTAATCAATGAGCTCCTGCAGCTTGCTCTTTCCGTCAATTACGATATCGGATACCCAGTGCAGATGGTTGATGCCGACAAACTCCGCGTAGATCTTCTCCATAGGAAGTCCGAAGAACTCGGAGAGCCACTTTTGAAAACCGATCGGCGAGTTGCACAGGCCTACGCTTTTTACCGATGAATATTTGTGAACAGCTTCAGTTACCATACCGGCCGGATTCGTAAAATTCAGCAACCAGGCATCCGGAGCCAGCTCCTCGATGTCCTTGCAAATATCCAGAATAACCGGGATGGTCCGTAGGCCTTTCATCATCCCTCCGGGACCCGTCGTCTCCTGACCGATGACATTGTATTGAAGCGGAATTAATTCGTCCCATTTTCGCGCTTCCAGCATACCTACCCGGATTTGAGTGCAGATAAAGTCTGCTCCGGCGATGGCCTCCCTGCGCTCAAGCGTCTGGGCCACGGTAATCGGCAGTCCGGACTCAGCAATCATACGCTTGCTTAGTTCCGCAATCGTATGCAGCTTCTCCCTTCCTGCCTCAATATCCACCAGCCATACTTCGCGGACGGGAAGCTCTTTATGATGCATGATGATGCCTTCAATAAGCTCAGGCGTATACGATGAACCCGCTCCGATGACAACGAGCTTCAAAGTCCCCTTCATAATAATAGCCCCTCCTTACCCAGTGATAGACAATCAAGAACCTCCTGATTCACACGCATACCGCTGCTTTCCATTGCCAGAACGACCGCGCCTACAACCGGTTCCCGGGTTAGAATCCTTAAAGTGCCATTTGGAGCCGAATGCTTCACTCTCTGTTCAATGGACCGCCGGATGATGCCTGAGCGATCCCCCTTGGTCAATAGGCTGCCTGCAAGTACGATGTCAAAGGAATCCTCCTCCATAGCCAAATGGCGGATTGTCGATACCGCTGCCAAACCGAGCTCATCCCCTTGCTTGGTCAGCAGTAGGGTGGCAACCTGGTCTCCTTCATCTGCCGCTTGAAACAGCAGCTCAGCAATCTGGGGAGGCAAGTCTCTGGAATGATCCAGGTAATCCTCCCTTAACTCCGAAACACTGGAATAGCCCAGCAAATGAATTAAGCGCTCGCTTAAAACAGTCTCTTTCTCTCTTCCATCATCCGCCCGAAGAACGCTACGGAATACCTCAATACTTAGATCATAGCCACCGCCGTAATCACCGAACCGATAGCCAAATCCACCACATTGGTATGTAACGCCTCGCGGATTTTTACCGGCGCAGTTCACTCCCGAGCCGCAGATCAGCACGATCCCATAATTACTCTCTGTACCTGATCGCAAGGCAATCCAGGTATCGCAGGAAATCTCAGTTCGGGGAAGGCCAAGTCTGCTGATGATTGGTCGTAAAATTCGAAAATCGGATTCTCTGTCCGCTCCAGCCAGACCGAACCAGGAATACTCCATCTGATCCTTTGTCAGCCCCGACGCTATAATCGCTCCCGACACAGCCTGTTGCAAACTGTTCTCCGCCTGCTCACGATTATTTTGATGATTCCCGTTCCCTCCCTTGCCTACACCAATTACCACCCCCTGTTCATTTGCAATCATTGCATAAGTTTTGCTGCCCCCTGCATCGACTCCCAAAAAGTACTTCACAGTTCATTTCACTCCTAATATTTAGGTTAACCTTACAGATGCGGTGGATTCACGCACGAGAAGCTGAGGAGCGAGCTTCGTTACAACAGCAGGCATCACCTCCCCATTGATTAATTTCATCAGCAAATCAACACCAATGCTGCCCATTTGCGCCTCAGGCTGTCTGACTGTCGTCAATCGGGGATAAAATTCACCTACGAACTGCTGATCATCAAAGCCAACTACTGAGATATCTTGAGGTACCAGAATTCCTTCCTCACGCAGGGCTTGAACAACACCGAGAGCAATAAAATCGTCTCCGGAAAAAATGGCTGTCGGCAGCTTATCTTCACGAATCCATCTCTTGGCCACCTCATAACCGCTACTTACCGTAAATCCGCAATATTCCGTGCCGAAGGGCGTTAGCCCCGCTTCATCCAGCGCCTGTACATAACCCCGCTTGCGCTCCGCTACACTCAGGAATACCGAAGGGCCACCGATATAGGCGATCTGGGTGTGTCCAAGACCAATTAAGTGCTTGGTAGCTTCATAACCCCCTTGATAGTTATCGACGACGACACTGGGAACATCCTCATGCTGGAGCTGGTTATCCAGCAAGACAAACGGAATGTTTTTTCTTTTCAGCTCCTCCACATATTCTTTCTCCTCAATCGGAGACAACAGGATAATCCCGTCAACGCGATCCTTCTGAAACAGGAAGTTAACGCCTTCATCCTCATTCTCGGTTATGGACAGGGCTAAGAAGTAACCTTGTTCTGCCAGCTTCCGATTCACCACGCGAATCACGCGGTCATAGAAAGAGTCGTTAAAATTGGTAATCGACATACCGATGACTCCGGTCTTGCCACGCACGAGACTCCGCGCCGCTGAATTGGGCTGATAATTTAATTCCTCTATAGCACTCAGCACTTTCCGCCTATTGCCTTCACGTACAGAAGGTGAATTGTTAATAACTCTGGATACGGTCACTACAGAGAGCCCCGACTTTTTGGCTACATCATGAATGTTCATCTAAGCTTCTATGCCTCCAAGTTCAATAGTTTAAACGTTATAACTTTTAGGGAAATAAAAAAGACTAACTCTTCTCGCCATAACTACGCTCTGACTGAGAATCGAACATTGAATGTCAGTTTCACTTTTATGGAAAGTATCAAAATGATTTCAAAAGTTTAAAGGTTTTAACTTTAAGATGATTTTACAACCATTCCCAATATCCGTCAATCCATAAAATGTAGTCAAATTTAATATTCCGCAATCAAAATCGTCGGGAATAGCAAAGTTTTTCCGCAGGATATAATGGCTTATCATTAATTCAAGAACCACACAAAAAAACCTTCCCTCACCCCAAAAATATGGGTCTCCTTTCTGCCTAATACTAAACATAAAAATTTTCAATAAGACTCTTTATATACAATGTATCAAAATCACCTATAATAGTTAGGGTATTGTTATTAAATGATTTCATGGCTGACTATTTACTTAAAACTATTTAAAAATTTGATTCATGTAGGGAGAAGATATAAATGATAATTTTGTCAGAAAATTCGAAAATACCAGATAAATATGCAGACTTTCTGAATAAGATTGCAACTTACTATGGAGAAGAAGAAAATTTCAAAGATATTGTAAACGACACTATGGAAATCTTAAGATTATCGTTTAAAGATGATATTTCCGATGCAGAATTGTTAAAGCGCGCAAGTCTTAATGGTATCATTAATGATCTGGATGTCTTTAAGGAAATGGTAAGTGACAATCCTGATAAAACCAAAATAAAAACAGTTTATATGGAAGAACTTAATGCTTTGTATTACACGATAAATGACATCTTCAGAACACTGTGAGGAAATGTACCTTCTAATTCAATTTGGCAGAATCCGTAAATCAATTCGCAACAAAAAACCTTCCCTCACCTCTAGAGGTGGAGAAGGCTTAAACGCGTCACTTCCGAAGACATGGCCAGCTATATTTTCAGCTCCCCAAGCTTAATCAGCTCGACAACCGCTTGTGAACGGCCTTTAACGTTTAGTTTTTGCATTACATTGGAGATGTGGTTCCGAACTGTTTTTTCGCTGATAAATAATAAACCAGCGATATCACGAGTCGTTTTGTCCTGCACGAGAAGCTCGAAAACTTCGCGCTCACGATGAGTCAACAGAAATTTGCTGTGGTGTTCGTTCCCCTTCAATGGTGTCACCCCTCCTTGCCCTGGGTTTGTTTGGTATAACAAGGTAAAGGGATACAGTCAAAACATATTATGTATTGATGAAGTTAATGGTGCTGTCATAACTACAAAATGGGCTTAACCACCCGAAGCTTATTACACCGCTTTAGTGAGAACATTCACCCGCAAAAGCTTGAAATTCTCTTGGATAGAATCATCTCCTTACAGGGCAAACTACAACTAGTTGTTTCTTATTAAAAGGAGGTGTAAGTATGAGCAACTCGAAAAATAATGAACCTACTAAGGCAGAGGTACAAACTACGAAATTAAACAAATTGCCAGTAGCTGGTAAATTCGAACCGGAATTTTCTGCTGAGGAAGCCGCAGAAGTATTCAAAAATCATCCCACTACGGAACATGAATCCCATAATGAACAATAAAATAATGACGACACAGAATGGGCTGTCGAATAAGTAGCTTTTTCCTATAAATGAGACGGTCCGGTTAATTATAAAAATTGTAAGCAACATAAAGCAGCGATTCATCCATTATTGGAGAATCGCTGCTTTGTGTTGTTGGTCGTGGTCTGCCGCTCCTACAGTGTATTCATCATCTCCTTCTGATGCTTTCGGACCCAGATGACGTTATTTGCAAATTTATCGCCTTTTGAGCTAAGTTTCGGACTCCAGAATTAGATATATTTTTACAAACTCAACTCCCAATCCCGGGAGTTTTTTTGTCTTACAAAATATAACTATGAAATACATCACAATTTTATATTGACAGTAAATGTATACGGACTTATGATAAGTCCAGCATAAATGATAACGATTATCATTCACATATAAAAAAAGGGGTGCTTCATTCAATGAAATTCACATATGCCATGCCTGCTGGTCTTCTTGCAGCCTCCATACTATTTACCGGATGTGCCAGTAGCAACAATAACAGTAATAGCAACACTAGTAACAATAGCAACAATAACTCTGCTGCTAACAGTACCAAGGCAACAAATACATCTGATACTACTACAGCAACTGCTGCCGACTTTACATCAGCGGTTGAACAATATCGTACATATGTCATCGAGCAATGTGATGAATTTGTAAAGCAAACAGAAAATTTCACGAACGCAGTAAAAGAAGCAAAGATTGAGGATGCGAAAGCACTTTATGCGCCAGCCCGCATGTATTACGAGCGAATTGAGCCGATTGCAGAAGCACTTGGTGATTTGGATCCGAATATTGATGCCCGCGAGAATGACGTAGATGCTGCTGAATGGCGCGGCTTTCATAAGCTTGAAAAAGCACTCTGGCAGGATAACACAACCAAAGATATGACCGAAGTTGCTGACCAATTATTGAAAGATGCCCAGCTTCTACGTGCAAAAGTAGAGACCGTAGAGATCGGTGCCAATCTGCTCGTTACTGGTGCTGTAGAACTGCTTAATGAGGTTTCTTCTTCTAAAGTAACCGGTGAGGAAGAACGTTACTCCCACACAGATCTGTATGATTTCGTCGCTAATGTTGAAGGCGCCCAAAAGATATACGAGCTGTTAAAGCCAGAACTGGCGAAAAAAGATGCTGAGCTGGAAAAAACGATTGGTGAACGGTTTGCAGCCTTGCAAGCTGAGCTTGCTCCTTTCAAATCTGGAGATGGATATGTTTCCTATGAAGAGCTGAAGGAAGAAGATGTACGTAAATTGAGTCAGAATTTAGATGCCTTGGCTGAGCCATTGTCCAACATGGGAACTATTCTAGGAGTGTGATCATCATGAATAAGCAAAATAGATCTACCGGTTTACCAGCGAATGCAGAGGGTGCACCTCTCAATGAAGAATCCAAGAGCAATCTTATATTAGATAAGAAACTAAGCCGCCGCGACATGCTGCGGCTTACTGGCGCCACTAGTCTTGGTCTACTATTAGGTGGCGGAGGTGTTGGTGGAATTATGGCAGCGCGCAATGCCGTAGCTGAGCCAACAGTAACCTCCGATGCTGACTCTATTCCTTTTTACGGGAGTCATCAGGCCGGCATTCTAACCCCTGCGCAGAATTTTATTTACTTCGCAGCCTTTGATCTGACCACAACGAAGTTAGCCGATGTGAAAAAGCTAATGCAGGCATGGACAACTGCCGCAGCTTCTCTTACTACTGGCAGCCTCATAGGCAACGTCAATGACAACCCTAATCTACCACCTTCCGATACAGGTGAAGTGGATGGTTTAAACCCTTCACGCTGTACACTTACTTTTGGTGTCGGACCTTCTTTTTTTGACAACAGATTCGGTTTATCTTCCAAGCGTCCAACCCTATTAGCCGATCTTCCAGCATTTACGGGAGACAACCTGGACCCTAAGTGGTGTGGTGGAGATATTTGTGTCCAAGCATGTGCTGATGATCTGCAGGTGGCCTTCCATGCCATTCGAAATCTGGCACGTATCGCCCGTGGCACAGCCGTACTCCGCTGGACACAGGAAGGCTTCCAGCGCACAGGTACAGCCGATCCTAAAGGAACGACGCCTCGTAATCTTCTGGGATTCAAAGATGGTACAGGTAATCCTGATACCACGAATGAAGCAGAAATGAACGAAGTGGTCTGGAATAATAGCAGTGACGGTCCTTCATGGATGAGCGGCGGCACTTATATGGCAGTTCGCCGTGTACGTTTTCGAATTGAGGTCTGGGACCGTTCCTCTCTAAGCGATCAAGAAGCCACCTTCGGCCGTTATCGTCATAACGGAGCGCCTATCGGTGCTAAGGATGAATTCGATGATCTGAATCTTAAAGCGGCTGATGCTTCCGGGAAGCCCGTCATTCCGCCGGATTCACACTCTGCCTTAGCGCATGGTGACGGCACAGTCAAAATGCTGCGCCGCTCCTACTCCATTTCCAGCGGATTAGATATCGCAACAGGTCAACTCGACGCAGGATTATTATTCATCAGCTTTCAACGGGATTTAATGAAGCAATTTGTTGCGATCCAGCAGCGCCTCTCGAAAAGTGATCGGCTAAACGAATATATGACGCATACAGGCAGTGCGGTATTTGCCTGCTTCCCAGGTATTCGTAAAGGCGGGTACATCGGGGAAGCACTTTTAGGCTAATTTTTCAATCAAATGTTCCTGTCCATTATTGAAAGGGGATTATCCCGATGTACTCTCTTAATAAACGGCTGCTATCGAAGGCAGCCGTACTGATTCTGTTTAGCATCATGTGTATACTGATGCTATCTAACCCGGCGGGGGCGGAGGGCGATGGCTCGGTCGAGGAGCTGCTGCCGCCTGTCGGCAGCGCGCTCGTCGAAGCCGGCCAGAGCCGCTGGGACGCGGCCGCCGCCGATGTAGAAGCGTTCGCAGCGCTGTGGCGCACCGCGAACGCGAACACGCCGGACCCGGCACTTGCCGGTCCGGCTGCCGCCGTTGACGCCGCGCGTGCAGACGCGGCGGCGGCCCTTGCGGCGGGCGATGGTGCGCCCGCCAAAACGGCACTGTCCACGCTCGCAAGAAGCGTGGATGCGTATGTCACCGCCGCCTCCGGCACGGACGGCGGTGACACTGGAGCCGCCGGCCAGGAGACGGCGGCGAAGCTGTTGCCCGCGGCGGAGCGCACGCGGGATGCGGCGCGCAGCGCCGACTGGAGCGCGGCAGCGGCAGCATACCGCGACATCGTCAGCGGATGGAAGCCGGCAGAGCGCAACATCCGGGCCGACAATTCCGCCGTCTACAGCTTGCTGGAGACGAAGATAAGCCTGCTGCGCATTGCGCTGCAGGCAGAACCGCTCCGCGAGGAGTCGGCGAAATCAGAAGCTGAGGCCTTGTATCAGCTGCTTGCCGATTACAGTGAAGGCAAAGCAATAGATGCTGGGGATACTTCCGGTAAACCAGCATCTATTGAAGGACTGATCAGCCATCTGAGTAAAGCTGCTTCCACCGCCAAAGCAGGCAACAGCGCAGAAGCAGCTAACATCATGGAGCAATTCATCGTAGATTGGCCCTCTGCTGAAGGACAAGTACAGATCGCATCTCCAGCGGTCTATACCAATATTGAGAACGAAAGTACAGCAGTCACTGGCTATCTGCTCTCTAATCCACCTAAGCTAGATCAAGCCTTAAAGATCATGGATAATATGGTCACTGAGCTGACTCCTTTGGCTGGCGAGACAACCTATAATGCTTGGGATACTGCGCTAATTCTTCTGCGTGAAGGACTGGAGGCGATCCTCGTATTGTCTGCCCTTCTTGCCTACCTGAAACGTGATGGCAACGCAAAAGCACAGAAATGGATTTGGTCTGGTGCAGCTGTAGGACTTGTAGCGAGTATCGGATTAGCCGTTCTACTCACCTATACCATTTCCCGCGCGGCATCTGGTGGAGCACGTGAGATGATTGAAGGCATCACAGGTCTTGTAGCCGTCATTATGATGCTTACCATTGGACGCTGGCTGCATAGTAAATCAAACACCGCAAATTGGAACAACTATGTTGGACGGCAAGTGGATGGAGCATTAGCCAAGGGCAATCTCTGGTCATTGTCCTCCGTAGCAGCGCTTGCGATTTTACGTGAAGGAGCAGAAACCACCATTTTTTATGTAGGGATGGCCCCTTCCATTAAAGTGTCTCAATTGCTGCTAGGGATCGGTAGTGCTCTAGTGATTCTAGGGATTGTGGGTTACGCAATTATTGCCTTAAGTGCGAAATTGCCGATTGCCGCCTTCTTCCGTACAGCTACATTTCTTATTTACTATTTAGTATTCCGCTTTCTTGGAGAGAGCATTCACTCCCTTCAAGTCGCAGGAAAACTACCTGCACATGTACAGGATGGGTTACCTTCTATTAGCTGGCTCGGGATGTATCCAACTTGGGAAACTTTAGTTCCTCAGCTGCTTGTCCTTGCGTTTATTGTGTGGGAGATGCTACGCAATAGAGCACCAAAAGCGTCACAAACTGTATAACTACAAAGAAAAAAACGGTTGTCATCCTATAACGATGACAACCGTTTTTCGTAGCATTTATAAGAAGCTAATCCTGTGACTTTCACATTAGAAATGAAGCTAGATGTACCGGTCCGTCACGCCCGTTAGGTTACGCCGGTTTAGTCCGGTAATCCCTTGCAATTACAGTCTAATTTATGAAATGGATTCCATAGCAAGCTTTTTATTTGCGAGGTAATTTACAGACGATATGATAGAATAAAAAGACTAGACATTACACACAAGCACCAAAGGGAGGCTGTTGTTCTCAAATGGCTAATATAAAAGAAATCGCCCGTATGGCTGGTGTTTCCGTGACAACGGTCTCGCGAGTACTCAATAATCACCCTTATGTAAGTGAAGCCAAACGAACCGCTGTCTTAAATACGATTGAAAAATTAAACTACACGCGTAATATGAATGCCGTGCATCTAATTACCGGCCGTACCCATGCTATTGCCGTTATTATTCCTAATATCAACCTTTTTTATTTCTCTGTAATAATTGAAGGCTTGGCTCAAGAAGCGCTGCTGGCGCAATACCGCTTGATTCTGTGCCAGACCGATTATCGTCATGAAGAAGAACTCAAGGTTCTAGAGATGCTGCGCAACAAAGAAATTGACGGCGTAGTAATTGTATCTACGAGAATGAGCTCAGAAGTCATTGATGAATATACAGCATATGGCCCGATAGTCATCTGCCAAGATAGAGGTGAACGCCGCTTCTCTTCTGTGTATATCGAACATTATTCCGCTTTTCGCTCCGGCCTGCAATACTTGCATGATAAGGGGTATGCACAGATAGGTTACTGTGAAGGCAGACAGCATGGCAGCAGTAGTTCTATCCGGCAAATTGCCTTTAGTGACTTTCTAGCCGCTACAGGCCAGCCTTTTCAGGAAGAATGGATGATGTATAACTGTATGAATGAAGAGGATGGTGGGCGTGTACTGCACCAACTGCTGAAAATGAAGAACCGGCCCAATGCCCTAATTATAACAGGCGATCATGTGGCAGCCGGTCTAATCATCGAAGCGTGGAAGAACGGTATCCGTATTCCTGAGGATCTTGCGGTCATAGGATTTGACGATCAGCCGATCGGACGATCTTTAGGTCTAACCACCATAGATAACCAGTTACCCGATATGGGCGTTACAGCTTTTCGGATCATCTATGATCAGATCCAAAATAATGATAGTCATCCTGTACACCGTAAGCTTGAGTATCGTATTATTGAACGTTCTACGGTATAGCACGTTTCAGGTATTGTTCAAAAACGGTCCACCTCGCAGTCTTCTGTGAGTGGGCCGTTTTTATTTAATATAGAAGAGAGACTAATAATTCTCGCATATTATCCTTATTGTATTCATTTTTACCCCTTGCATCCGGATAGATTTTGTTTTATTCTGAGTATGAAAATAATTTTCTTATTTAAAGAAGTAATTTTAAAAATAATTTTAAAAAGCTACATTAGAAGTCGAGGTGGATGGATGTCCCCAATTTTATATGCACTTGAGCATGAAAAGTCCAAGCTCTCTCAAATGGAGCGCAAGCTGGCGGAACGGATCCTGTCATCACCAGGTGAAATCGTTCATATGGGCATCACAGAACTCGCGGAGCAATGCGGTATTAGTCCTGCTACTATCACACGTTTTTGTAAGGTTCTGCATTTTAAAGGCTTCCCAGATTTCAAAGTAAAGCTGGCGGCTGAAATTGCTCATAGCGATGCAGCGCCTCAGGATGGCGGTTCTTCTTATCAGGATATCGTTGCAGGTAACCCGCTTTCCGTAATTGTGGAAGCGATGCAGACGAACCACCTGACATCCATTCGGGATACTACTTCACTCCTAGATCTGGAACGATTACAAGCAGCCGTTAATTTATTGTGCCAAGCACGGCGAGTGGATCTTTACGGGATGGCGACTTCCTCCATTGTCGCACAAGATTTCTATCAGAAGCTGATCCGCATTGGCGTGAATTGCACCGCTTTCGCCGATTCCCATATGCAGATTACATCTGCCTCTTCGCTATCTGAAGGCGATGTTGTATTCGCAGTATCGTATTCCGGAGAAACCCCAGAGACCATTGATGCTTTAGCTTGTGCCAAAGGCAGCGGAGCAAGCACCATCGCGCTAACCTCTTACGGCAGCAGCACCTTGGCAACTTTGGCTGATATTCCACTCTTCTCCTCTTCTCTGGAAAAAGGAATGCGCCGAGGAGATATGGCTTCACGTATTGCCCAGCTACACATCATTGATATTTTGTTTACTGGAATGGTCAGCACCCGTTTTGGGGATTTTATTCCTAGACTGGAGCAATCTTATTTGAATGTCCAACATTACCGAAACAAACGAGGAGGTCAATCTTAATGAATATTCTTAAGTTCAATAGTGATGAAGATTTTGTACAAACGGGTGCGAATCTTATCGCCAGCCTGCTTCAAAGCAATCCAAAAGCAGTGCTCGGTCTAGCTACCGGAAGTTCCCCAGTTGGTGTTTATGCCAAATTGGTTGAAATGCACCAAAAAGGACTTGTAAGCTTCTCGAAAGCCACTTCCTTCAATCTTGATGAGTATATCGGATTGCCTGTTGATCACCCGCAGAGCTATCGCAGTTTTATGAACGAGCAATTATTCAATCATATTGATATTGACCCAGGACAGACACATATCCCTAACGGCAATGCAGCAGATATGGAAGCGGAGTGCCTCGCATACGACAAAATGCTGGAAGAGAACGGACCGGTTGACTTGCAGATCCTCGGGATTGGAAGCAACGGTCATATCGGGTTCAATGAACCAGATGACAATCTCAGCAGCAAAACCCATGTCGTTGATTTGCTTGAAGACACACGGGAAGCAAATGCCAGATTCTTCGACTCTTTGGACGATGTACCACGGCAAGCAATAACCATGGGCATCGGCGGCATTCTGAAAGCTCGCCAGATTCTATTGTTAGTACGCGGTGCTGGCAAAGCTGAAGCCATCCGGAATGCCGTTGAAGGTCCGATTACTACCCAATGCCCTGCATCTTTACTGCAGAGCCATCCAAATGTAATCGTCCTTGTAGATGAAGGAGCAGGAAAATGGCTGAAATAAATAAAGAACCAGGAAAATTACTGTTTGGTAAAGTGCTGACTCCCCAAGGATTAATTGAGCATGGCGTGATTGCCGTATCGGGTGAGCAAATTCATTATGCCGGCGAGGCAGCATGGCTTCCAGAGGTTTACGCTCACTGGCCTGCTAGTGGTGAAGCTTCCGAAGACCTGCTCATTCCTGGATTTGTAGATGTGCATGTACACGGCGGAGCTGGTCACGACTTTATGTATAGTGATGCTGAATCGCTAAATACCATCACTAAGTTTCACAGCACCCAAGGCACAACTACCATGCTGGCTACGACCATGACCGCTTCCAAGACTGCCATTGACCAAGTATTTGCCGAAATAAACGCATATCGCGCCACTGAGATGCCATACACCCAAATCGCGGGCATGCATTTGGAAGGACCGTTCATCAGCCCGAAATGGTCCGGTGCACAAAACCCTGAGCATATTGTTCTTGCCAATATTGAGTGGCTGGAACAATGGGAGAATGATTATCCAGGCATGATCCGGCAAGTCACATTGGCTCCGGAACGCGAAGGTGCACTAGAAGCTATCCTCTGGCTACGTAAGCATGGTATTACCGCTGCTCTCGGTCACACTGATGCTTCCTTTGAAGAGGTTATTGCCGCGGCAGATGCCGGATTAAATCAAGCCGTGCATATGTTTAATGCAATGACACCACTACATCACCGCAAGCCTGGAGCTGCTGGTGCTGTAATGTTCGATAAACGCATACGTGCGGAGATCATCGCCGATGGCATACATGTTCATCCGGCAGCGATTTCTCTAGTGGCTAATCTAAAAAAAGATAACAATTTGTTATTAATTACAGATGCCATGTCTGCAACTGGTCTTAGTGATGGTGAATATACAATCGGTGATTTACCTGTACTGGTTCAAAATGGCATCGCCACACTTAAAGATAACCCTGCCGCTTTGGCGGGTAGTACACTTACCATGATTCGTGGCTTCCGTTATCTCATACAAGAAGTAGGGCTCAGCCTAGAAGAGGCCTCCCGTGCTGCAAGCCTTACTCCGGCGATTTCCATTGGAATGGAGCGTTCCATCGGTACCTTGGAAGCCGGAAAACGTGGTGATATTCTGCGTCTTGACGCTGAATTGAATTTGCGAGGTGTATGGATTGGCGGTCGCCCAAGTACCATTTAGGGGGCTATATAATAAAAAAGCAACAATTCTCGCCACAAAGGTGAGGACTGTTGCTTTTTTTGTTTATAAAAAAACTATTGATTAATAATTACGCGTTGGGAAAATTCGCACAACCATCGTCCGGAATTCATCCACAAAACCCTTGATCGGATGACCCGCACGGGCCTCTTCCGCATAAACGTTAACACGCTCTACAAAGTCTGGGTTTGCTGATACATATACATCCTTAATTGTTGCATCATGGTTTTTAACTTCAGCAGCGATTTTCGCTTTAATTTCTTTAGTTACCGTATCTGTTTCTTTCATATTCATAGTGTTATTTGTATTGTTCATGTGGGTCGAATGAGTACTGTTCATGTGAGTCGAATTACTTCTGTAATTCGTACCATGCGTACTATTGGTGTAGTTTGGAGTGGTACTGCGAACGCCCATTCCAGTCCCTAAACCATTTGTCGTTCCTGTTCCTGTTCCGGTTGCGTTTCTTGTTCCCATACCCATTCCGTTACCAATACCGATCCCCATATTGACATCACGTTTCGAACCGTTGCTATTCAGCAAAGGTCCATTATTATAAGTATGGGTTCTTGTCCCAGTTGTCCCAGTTGTCCCTGTACCTGTACCTGTTCCCAGACTTCCCATTCCGGTTGTTCCATTTCTGTGAGTACCCATGCCAAGTGTTGCAGGTCCAGTGCTTGTAGTACCAGGGACTGTATTCACAGTGCCTCTTAGGGTTCCGTTCGTTCCATTCGTTACGACCCCTGTATCATTCATTCCATCGCGTCCTATTTTCACTCTTCCTGTACCCGACATTACTCCAGTCGGACCATAATTGTGAGGAACTGTAGACGATTTGGCCCGATACGATGTAGTACCTTTAGCCCGAAGACCAGTAGTTGTATCATGTAACGTTACGGCGACATACGCATTTTTACCTGCAAGCATTACGTTCGCAGTGCGAACTTCAGGCATAGCAGCAATACGATCAGCAAGTTCCTGACTAACCTCCATTTTAGTAAAATTATGCGTACCCATTGTTCCTCCGCGTACGGAGTTTACACCGATGCGTCCGTCATTAACCCCCCGGACACTATTAGTTTGCACATTAGTCTTTTCTGCCGTGTTCGTCCCACACCCTGTAATACTCACTAAGCCTAGAAGTAATGCGGCTGAGACTGACAAGCTGATCTTGGATCGCATCATGAATTCATCCTCCATCTCTATTGTTGTATGTGTGCAGCGTAACAGTCGTTAGCATGACCTTCCGAAGAACAAGCTATCCTGAAAGGATTTGGAACTATGTCTGTTTACCGTCACCTGCGAATGCACATCGGCGTATCTTATAAACAGTAAGCCGTATTTCAACGAGTCGGTATTGCTCCGCAAAAGTCAGGAGGCACGTGCATGAAAGTTTTATTCACGTTTTATATACCGAGTGGCGGGGTGGAGACCTTAAATAAGCTGCGGTGCGAGAGTCTCCAGCGTAATGGGATCGAATGTCATGTTTTATATCTAATGCCTGGTTCAGGAAGCCAGAATAAGGCTAATTTTCCGGTCTTCATTTCCTCTATAGATGAGGAGATTAAAGAAGTTCTTGAGACACATAACTATGATGCCATTATTGTTACATCCGATTATTTATTGCTTAAGCGTCTGCGTGAGCTCGGTTATGGCGGTATTTTGATATACGAATCTCAAGGACTTGGAAAACGGAGTCATGCGGAAGATCTAATCAAAGACGCTATTCCTTATTTCCGCTCCTACTGTAATGCTGTCCTAATCCCACCAACGGATCATTTACTGGAGCTGTTTATTGAAATCTGTCCATGGCTGCATCGATATGTCATTTCCAATATTGTTGATGTTCAGTCTTTTCAGCACATCCCTGCTGAGCCTCCAGCTGATCCGGTCATTGCTTGGGTCGGACGTCTGGAAAGCAACAAAAATTGGCGGGAATATTTGAGAATCGCCCATCAAATTCGCCTTCACAAACCAAACCTTCATTTATGGATGTTTCATGATCCTGAATTAGCCACAGAGGATCAAAAGCAGCTCTTCCAAGAAGAATTGCAGACCTTAGGTCTGAACGACCGTCTGAGCACCTTTACCAATATTCCAAATCATGTGATGCCGATTTATTATTCCTCCATAGCCAATTCTGGTGGGTTTCTGTTATCCACCTCGATTACAGAGGGATTTGGATATGCTGTTGCGGAAGCCATTTGCTGCACTTGTCCCGTGCTTAGCACGGATTCCGACGGCGTTAGATCTTTTATTGTGCATAATATTTCCGGTAAATTTTACCCTCTTGGAAACATCCAAACGGCCGTCAATGAAGGACTAGAGCTAATGAACAATATGCCACTGCGAAATGCACTCCGCCAGCAAGGAAGAAATTATATGGTTTCACGTTACGGTACGGAAAAATATGCGCAGTCTTTTCGTGAAATGATGAACTCCTTTGCCATCTTCTAACTGCAAAAGAACCTTCAAACCACTTTTTTGTGGATTTGAAGGTTCTTTTATAATATCGGGACATACTAAGAAGGATTTCTTGATACAATCTCAAATAGCATATTTTGAAATATTCGTGTACTTTTTTCCCAAGTGAAATCCTGTGAAACCTCTTCACCCTTACGAGCCAATCGTTGGCGTAAAGACGGATCTCTGATTAAGGTTATAATGTCATCTGCAAGCCGATTCTGAAATCGGTAGGACATTAAGCAGTTATGGCCATGTGTGCAATATTCCTTATTCCCACCGGCGTAAACCGTAACGAGCGCTGCACCACAACGCATAGCCTCGATCCCTGGTAACGAACCTGTATCATACGTGCTCGAACTTACAAAAATGTCGCTCTCACTATAGTGGAAACAGAGTTCTGTATCATTCGCTGGAGTTCTTATTTGATAACGTTCGTCGTTCACTAGGGCTTGTAGCGTTGCAGATTCCGCTTGTTCTCCGGGAGGAGAAATTAAATATATTTCAACCTCTGGATGATGGGCTTTAACCTTGTTTAATTGCTGAAGTAAATAATCCTGCTCACGGTGAGCTGAGAATCCACCCTCTGGTTTGCGCATAATCGCGGAAATTACCAGCCTTTTATTACGATCACGGATTTTCATATTATTAAAAACAGGACCTACCCCGATCGGCACGATTCTCCCTTTAATTCCATGGTTCATCTGGACAATTCCTTGTTGCCAGTGTGATAGAACGAGTAGGTTAGGTGCAATATTATACGATGAAAAAGAACGGCTATTGTCAGGTAAAAAGGTAGGCTCATAACAAAACGCCAATCGAACATGAATACCTTTCCCCTCTTCACTTGCCCGCTGTGATACCTCGACTGTGGTATAGAAGTTGGAGATAATCACATCTCCTGCAGGAAAATCGCTTACTGCCAGTTCTCCTTCTTTTGCATAGATCAGTTTGCATTTCATCTCGTATTCTACGACACCATCGCTGGGTAAGAGGATCGTCACTTCATGACCCATCTCTGTCAGACGATTAGCCAGCTCCGTGAGCATACGCTGCGCCCCGCCCCTAGTTAGAGTTAGAACAGGAAATATTAATTTCATTTCCCTCTCTCCTTTTGCAACAAGCGTGATAGAACCCGGCGATGTCTTGCTTGTACCTGCTCAATCTCCTTTTTCTGCTCCTCTTTGTGAATCACTGAGCCCATTTCATTATGAACTCGGTAATCAAGCAGCGGTTCCTCTATATAAGACCATGTATAAAACGGCAAAATACGCAGCCAAAGATCATAATCTTGTGTATACAACAATTTCTCATTGAATCTCCCTACTGTGCGGAAGATATCCATATGGAGAAGAACCGTACTTCCATTCACCGGACAGCCTAACATCATCGTCTCAATAAAATGTGCCCTGCTGTCAAAAATCATACTTATCGTCTCGGAAATCCGCTCACCCTGCTCGTTTATATAATAATAGGCTGTATAATTAAACAAAGTATCTGTGCTCTTGAGCATTTGCATCTGGTGATTAATTTTATTCGGATGAAATAAATCGTCAGCACTTAGCCAGGCAAAATAAGTTCCAGTAGCCACTTCTATCCCTTTGTTTAGCGCGGAGGCGGTTCCTCCATTGCTTTTTCGTATATAAATAATCTTATCCCTGAAGGGCTCAAGCTTCTCCATCCAAAGGGTAGCCCCATCATCGATTACAATGATCTCTATGTTCGAATAACTTTGTTCCAAGACGCTTTGGATGGCGAGATCCACATATGGACAGTTATAAAAAGGAATGATCACCGACACTTTAGGTTCTTTATTCATGCGCTCACCTCCTTCACCTGAAGCTCGGCCTTTATACTGTTTTGCAAGCCAATAAGGCATCTACCGGGGCATGCCCTTCACCAAACGCCTCACGAAACGATGGATTTTGAGCATGATGAAAGCCTTTAAGTACAGTTACAGCATACCCCAGCTCCATAAAGTCCTCTGGCTCCCATCCGCTCCGGTGCTTTTGATAATGTTCTCCTTGCAAGTGATAATGGTCCATTCCCTCCTGCGGAAAAAAACCCCGAGGTGTAAACACGACTACACGATTATAGGCGATTCTTTCTGCCATCTGGAGTAATCTCTGTCCTTCCTTCCTTTCAAAGTGTTCTATGGAATCGATAAAAGTGACTGCTGAGAACGTATTAGGAAGGAATAATTTATCCATATGAGAAGCATCCCCGTGCACCGGAATAATATGAGGTGATTTATATTCACGATGCAGTAGGTAAGGTCTGTGAATTTCTAGCCCAAGAACTACTTGAGCTTCATACCGTTCAAGCAGGGTACCGGTGCCGCTGCCGATATCCAGTATACTTTCACAAAATTTCAACTGATCCAATAAGATTGGTAGAAAGTCATTCACTTCAATTTCCCGGTACATAACCTTCTCACCCCCCCATCGAAGAGATCAAGTGCTGGAGCGGACCCTTGTAGCGAGCGTTAGTTGCAGCTGCCTCTGCCATAATTACATCGTAATACTTAAGCGTCCCCATCCCTTCATGATTACGGTAAGCGGTGAGTGACTGATTCAGCATCACGGGTGCATATCCGTTCAGAATCGCACGGTACCATAAATCATAGTCATGTGTATAGGGAAGTGATTCATCAAAAAGCCCAATCGCTCCAAATACCTCTCGTTTGAACATGACCGTGCAGCCATTAATAGGGTTCCCCTGTAAAAAACAACGTAAATACTCGAGGTGACTAGGAAATAATAGTGCTGCATTCATCTGGAGTAACTGGGATTGACCGTTAATAAAATTGAAGTTGGTATAGGAGATCAACAAACGGTTCTGCTCCATGAACAGCACCTGATTATTGATTTTGTCTCGGTAAAATAAGTCATCTGAGCTGAGCCAAGCCACATAGTCTCCGCTTGCATGCAAGATGCCGTGATTCAGTGCAGAGGCGGTTCCTCCGTTACTTTTCCCTAAATAATGAATTCGCGGAAAATACGGTCTAATCAGATCTGTGTGAACGGTCGAACCGTCATCGACGACGATGATCTCGTAAGGTTCCCAAGACTGTGTAAGCACACTTTGCAAGGCATGCTCTATATAAGGGCAGTTATAAAAAGGAATCACTACCGATACTTTCGGTCTCATAACATCCGTCCTTCCCAGTGCACGCGGCAATAGTCCAAAATATCTGTTAAGGACTGGCTAAACTCAATTCCCGGCTTCCAGCCTAATGAAGTTACATTTTCTTCAGGTGTTGCAGAGGCATCTGAAGTTGTTAGTTTATCCCCCGCCACTCCGTTAACAGGAATAGAGAGAGCAGCTTGTTCTGGTCCCCAGTCCATCGGAATTGAAGTACTGGAGCAGCTTATCAGCTGCTCCGCAATATCCCCAAGTTGCCGCTGTGTCCCTGAATCAATTCGATAAATGATTCCATTAGTTCCTTCGCGCAATATAAAATCATAAGCTCTTACAGCATCGCGTACATCTAGAAAATCACGTAATGCATAGCGAGAAGAAAGTTTAAAGGGAGGGATTTCTTCGCCTGCATGCACTTCACTACGAACAATATGCTGTGCCAATAATGAGCAGAAACCCGTAGAAGGACCGGGACCGATTAGGTTGCAGGGCTCAGCCAGCAGAACGGGCTGTTTAAACAGCGTCCCCCAAGCTAAAGACACCAGCTCTTCTATTGTTTTGCTGAGGCTGTATGGGTGTGGTGGCCCTGCCACCACACCCGGTTTGAATTTAAGTCGCGAGCCAGCTACAAGAATTCGACTGGTAGGTAGACTTCGCATGGCTTCTAGCAAATATAACGTAGCCATCACATTCGTCTCCATATAGAGCAAAGGGTTGCGCCAAGACTCGGGCACCGAGTTGTTTCCTGCCAAATGAAGGACAGCCTCCGGTGTAGTTTCCTTGATCATCTCAGCTACGGCCTTCCGATTGCTTAAATCACAGTAATAAACCTTCACTCCTTCTGGAAACAAAGCGGAAGCCAGGGCACCCGCTGTCGATGACGGACGCACCACAGCGGTAACCTCAGCGCCTCCTGCCAAGAACAAATGAACAGCATGTCGACCAGTGAATCCGGCCGCCCCGGTGATTAGTAGTTTTTGACCTTTCATGGGGACATCTCTGACTGTTTCATCCAGTCAGCTAGTTCTTGCAGCATCAATGGGTACGAAGGCAACGGCAAATTAACATCCGTTCTTGTATTCACTAATGTTCGATCTTGAACATGTTCATCCTCAGGGATGATTTCCACATCCTCTTTATGAAAAGCAGCCTGAATATGCTGAAGGAGCTCATACTTACTTACCGGCTTCGGATGCGCTAAATGGATCAGCCCCGATACCGTAGAATCCAGCAGCGTATCCATTGCCTTAGCTAATTGGAGTGTAGTGACTCCGTTCCAAATCACCCGGCGGTATCCTGACACTTGACCATGCTGTGCCAGAAACCAATCCATCAAACCAATACCGTCTGGGCGGATTTCTGGACCGATAATCGAAGTGCGGATCGTAAGATGCCCAGGTTGCTGCACCTCGCCAAGACTTTTCGAAATTGCATAGGCAGAGGTTCCATCAGGAATATCCTCTTCTGTGTACCCCCCGCGTGTTCCTTCGAACACGCAGTCGGTACTGATGTGAATAAGTCTCGCATGGATAGCTTCCGCCATCCGCCACAAGTGATGAGGGAGAAATCCATTTACGTGATAAGCCCCTATTTTGTCACGTTCTGCAAATTGATTGAGTACCCCCATCGCATTAATGATGCAATGAGGGGAGACGATATCGACCAGCTTCTCTACTCCGGCTATATCGTTCGCGTCTACATACAGCCCGCCAAGATCGCTCTTATCCCGGGTTGTATGGAAGACGTGATGCTTGCCCTGGCGGCGAAAATAATCCGCCAGCATATGCCCCGCCATACCGTTTCCACCAAGGATAAGCAGCTTCATTGCAGAAACCCTCCCCGGATCAAGATGCTTTTGATCTCTTCCCGATCCATTAGATTCGTCTCAGAACTGAAGCTATTAAAGGAGACATGAGGATAAGCGCTATAATGTGCTTTTAATTCTGGCATGTTCAACGTAGGGAGAATCACTAGATACTGTTCATCGTAGACAACGGTTGTTAAGCTTTCGAAATCGCTCATTAGAATCTCGTGTATTTTCTCCCCCGGACGAATTCCAGTCTCAATAATACTTACATTCGGCTCTCCAGAGGCCTCGATTAACACCTCCGCCAGGTCGATAATCCGGCAAGTAGGCATCGTCATGACAAAGATTTCTCCACCTAAGCTAACCTCAGAAGCTTTAAATAACAAAGTAATCGCATCGCGTAGTGTGAAAAAGAAGCGGGTCATTTTCATATCGGTAATACGTACCTGTCCCTTGTCCTTGATCTGCTTCATGAACAAATGTACTACGCTGCCGTTCGTTCCGAGCACATTACCTCCACGTACGGTTACAAAACGGGTATTCGAGCCAATTAGATTGGCATAGACGAACAACTTTTCCCCAATCGCTTTGGTCATCCCATAGAAATTGGACGGGTTCGCAGCCTTATCGGTTGAGATGTAAATAGCTTTCTCTACGCCATTCACAATGGCAGCTTCAATCACATTCTGGGTTCCGACTACATTGGTTTTCAGTGCTTCATAGGGCTGATCTTCACAGACCGGAACATGTTTGAGCGCCGCCAAATGGAAGATGTAATCAACGCCACGGCAAGCGGCGACCAGCGCATCCTTGTCGCGGATATCACCAATGATAAAGCTGAGACGTTGATCCTCGAACTCCCGGCTCATCGCCACCTGAGCGGACTCACTGCGGGAGAATACGATGATTTCCTTAGGATTTTGCGGCAGAAGTTGCCTAATCAGCTCATGCCCCCAGGAACCGGTGCCGCCTGTGACCACAATCCGTTTATTATTGAACATGCAGGTTCCCTCCAAGCAAAAATTTAACTACCTTTACCGAAACATCCGGAGTTAAGTAACCTTCCGGAGCCTCCCAATCCCGACGAAGCGCCGTCATCAGCTTGACGCTACGTAGAATACTTTTCTGGTCAACACCTGACACCACGTTACTTCCGCAATCTACCGTTTCGGGACGCTCCGTTGTTCTGCGAATCGTGACGGTCGGCACTTTCATCAAGCAGCATTCCTCCTGTACGGTTCCACTGTCGGTAATGGCACACAAGGCGTGCTGTTCCAAATAAACAAAATCAAAAAATCCGAAGGGCTCATGAAATTCAACGAGAGGGTTCATTGGAAGAGAAAATTGCTCAGTTAGTTTGGAGCGGGTGCGAGGATGAATGCTGCATATTAAACGAATTCCAAAATGCTCAGCCACTTCGTTAAGACCTGACATAATTTGTACAAGGGACTCTGGATCATCTACATTCTCTGCACGATGTGCTGTTACAAGGAAATACTGCCCTGAGGTAAGATTCAGCTGCTCCAGAATGCTGCTAGCCTGAATTTTTTGTTCAAAATGAGTCATGACCTCATGAATCGGATTTCCTGTTAACACAATACGTCTGCTAGGGAAGCCTTCGCTGATTAGATGTCTTTTGCTCTGCTGTGTATATGGCATATTAATGGTCGAAACGGCATCTATGACACGGCGGTTTTTCTCTTCGGGCACTTTTAGGTCATAGCAGCGGTTGCCTGCCTCCATATGCACCACCGGAATACCCATTCGTTCGGCCAAAATTGCGCATAACGCGCTATTCGTATCCCCCAGAAGCAAGACACGGTCTGGCTGTTCTTTCTGTAAAATGCTCTCTAGCCCTCCGAACATGGCGGCTAGCTGACCGCCGAGTCCTGCTTGCCTATCCTGCAGTACATAATCCGGCGCCCGCAATCCTAGCTCAGCAAAGAAAATGCCGCTGAGACTGGCGGTGAAGTTCTGGCCGGTATGCACCAGAATGTGCCGCTCAGCATGTTCGTCGAGAAGCGGAATGATAACACTGAGGCGGATGATTTCAGGCCTCGTGCCCAAAATCGTCATGATCTTCATGAGTTCACTCCTCTGCCTATTTGATGATGGTCTGACTTGGCTCAGTCGGGTGGACTGAGACTGCTAGAAGCGCGTGTTGGGCTTTTAGCAGGATTGGTAGAATAGCAGATTGGGACAATCTACGGGATTTGTACCGTTTATTTGGCGGTTTCAGCTGGATTTGCGACAATCTGGGGGATTTATACCCCTCTTTTCTCTCGTTTGGCCAAATTCGCGACAATCTAGGGCATTTATACCCCTCTTTTCTCTCGTTTGGCCGGATTTGCGGCAATCTGGGGCATAAATGCCTCGCCATTCGCTCAGCTTGCCACCTTCGCGGCGAGCGAGGCACTTACGCTGCGCGCCGCCGCCCACCCCGGCGGGCTCGGCGGCGCTTGCCCCCGGCGGTGCTCCGCCGCCGGACAGAACCCTTACGCCGCTTGCGAGCAGCGCGGCGCAAAACCAACGGGCGCCCGCGTCGCCGGCGCGCCCGGGCTTTGCCGCGTCGCTTGCGGGCGACGCGGCTCAGCAGGCCCTTGCTTCGCGGCAAAGCCGGCGACGCAAGGGGCAATTCAGGCAGGACAGCGGATGGTTCCACTACGCTGTCAGCCTCGCGCACCGGCGGTGCGCTGCAATAGCGGAGGCTCCACATCTCCGCAAGACCCTGCAGGCGGCTCCGATAAGCCGCTGGACCATAAACGGCGTCGACGCGCTCCCGCGCTTGGGCGCCTATGGTTATCGCCAGTCCCGGCTGCGCCAGCATGACGTTGACTCTTTCGGCCAACGCGGAAATGTCCGACGCGGGTACGAGATTTTCGCCGCAGCCTGCTGCGTGCAGGATTTCCCGCAAGCCCCCAGAGTCGTAAGCGACCACGGGCTTTCCAAAAGCCATTCCTTCCAAAGCAGTCATTCCGAAGCCTTCGCGGATCAGGCTGGGAACAACCAGCACATCCATTGCGCAATAAGCAGATGGAAGGCATTCAGCATAACCAACAAATTTAAATCGGGTATACAGTCCCTCAAGCTTTACCTTGCGGACACAGCGATCATAGTAGCTTTTGTCACCAGCTGAACCTATGACAACAAATTTCGCACTAGGATGGACTGCGTACACAAGCACAGCCATTTTCACAAAATGTTCCAATCCTTTTTCCGTATTAATAAAGGAAGAAATATAACCGACCAGCTGCTCCTGCGGTTTAATCTTTAGCTCTCGCCGTCGTTCGCCCCGAAGCTTACTCCAAGCCTCAATCATCATTTCTTTGTCATTCCAAGAAGGCGGAAGCTGGATCACTTTCTCCGCTCTGACTTCCTCTGGAAAGCAAGCTGCTGCCGTTTGTGAAATAGCCAGAATCTCATCACTATTCCGATGAATCAGCTCTACACTAATGGGTGTATATTCATTGTCTGTTATCGTCTCTGATATTTTCCATATCACCGGAATGCCCAGTGACTTGGCAGCCATTGCTGGCAAAGCATGCACACAGGTACTTGTAATAATAAACGCCGGGCGCAGAGAGGTCAGCCAGTCTGTTAATTCGTGATACTCCCTGCCTTCCTGGAATTTACGAGCATCTGCCTCGAGCCCTCCATAAGGAGTGTACATTCCGTATAAAAGAGGAATCGAGAGCAAATGTACACTTATTCCGAAGCTTCGAGCCTGAGCAGTCAGCTTGCCGTCCTGAGGTGCAACGAGAATACAATTAAAGTACGGAGAAAGCTCCTGAGCGAAAAACAACAACAGCTTCTCCGCTCCGGTAATACTGCGTGTATTGGATACATGTGAAAAGAGGACGATTGTAGCTTTATCAGCCATGGCGTTTCGGCGCTCCCTAACGAGGGCCTGGAGCAGCCATTCACCTCCCTAAAAGTTTTACGAAGCGTTGCTCAAGTTTCTTACTCCGTAGTAAAACTCGCTTCGAAAGCATCCGCTTAGTTTTACAAAGCTTTACTCAAGTTTCTTACTTCGCAGTAAAACTCGCTTCGATAGCATCCGCTTAGTTTTACGAAGCGTTGCTCAGTCTCTTACTCCGTAGTGAAACTCGCTTCGGAAGCATTATCTTAGCCCGAGCCTCGCCCTCTCAGCCCATACTCACCTTTCCTCCGCTCAGCTAATCCAAGCCGCTCCATCAGCTTCTTTTCATCAGGTTGCAGGCATATGCTGAGGTCTGGTTCTACAGTATATCGAGGAAGAACAGATGCCGGCACGACACCTGTCCCCTGCAAAGCGCACATTTCCATATCCAGTTCAGGCCCAAGTCTAGCCGTAGATTACTTGTAGCATCTGGTAAATACGTTTTGCGTAAGTGTGATCCTTGAGCGTCCGTTCAAAAGCGCGCAACGCGATCGCCCGGCGTTCCTCCTCATGGGTTAAGTAATAACGGATCTTATCCATCATTTCCTGAGGACTCGCAAAGGTCACAATTTCTTCATCCGGTTTGTAGAAAGATCCCATATCATCTCTGGCATCTACTAATTGCAACGTGCCCGTTGCTGCAATTTCAAAGGTACGCGGATTCGGAGAAACGGCTGGAATCGAGAGCGTATTATTGTTAACTACTTCATCAATGTGTGAGCGGTGGAGGTTAATGACGATTTTGGAGCCGCTGTAAGCTACCGCCGTCTCTTGTGGGGACATCCATTTGCCAATTTCAATACGGTCACCGTAGAGCGGAGCCTCAGGCAGACGATCCCACCAGATTCCGTTAATCACCGTGTTATAGTTCATTAGGTCAGGGAGAATCTCACGGAAGAAGTTGACCCGGTTCCAATAGGCGGAGCCAATAAAGCTAACTTCCCGATTGACTGACGAACGTGTTGTAGTAGGACGGTAATGCTCCAGGTGAGCAGCAAAAGGGAGATAATGGACCTCAGGGCAACCAAGTCCCCGATAGAAATCAATACAATTACGTTCAAGTGTGAATACAAAATCGTAGTGAGCCACAATCTTGACCGTAAAGTCAGTGTAATATGGATCATCAGTAAGCCAAATAGCTGTCCGAATGCCACTAGTGCGTATAGCATCGATCTGCTCAAGAGGTAAATCCATACCGTCTAGCACCAATACCAGATCCGGTCTTTGCGCTGCAGTCAGTTCTACTAGATTTTGACGCACATCCGTAATCGTGACTTGAGCTGTTAATTTTTGCAGTGCGCAAAGAACCGCATCATCTAAAGGAGAGTAAGGGTAGCCTTTGCCAGAAGCGACATACATGACATGAATATCCCGTACAGGAAATACTTCTTCAGACCGACCATTCAGGATCGCAAGGCGCCCCCGTAAATAGCCCTCGTCATAACCACCCTTAAAACCACTCAGACGACCACGCAGCTTTTCTTCCTCTGGAGGTGTCAGAGGTAATGGTGGTGTAGGCATAATAAATTCATTATTGTTCATAATCCTCGCTCCTTTATCCCGTTATAGATTTCATACACGTGAAGCAATCACATTCAGTAAATGAGGCAAACGTGCAGTGAATGTATGGTTGCGCATGGTAGTCCGTAATCCCCGTAAAGCATAGATTCGACGCTCTTTTTCATGCTTCAGATAGTACTCAATCTTCTGCTGCAATTCCTTAGCGGAGAAAAAAGTATCCAGATCATAACCAGGCCGATAATAATTCCCCAGATCCTCACGAACATCCGTAAGCTGCATAGTACCGCAGGCACTGATCTCATAGGTGCGCGGATTAATAGAACGAGAAGGAAGGCGGTAGCTATTCCGGTTATCCTGACCCTCTTCCCACGGGCGGTGAATATTAATGACTATTTTTGCACCACTGTAGTAGTTCGCCGTCTCCTCAGGCGGGATAAAACCATTGCTGATAAAAGGTGCAAGTTGATCATAGGTTGCAAGGCGTTCCCAGAACCCCCCAGCGATAAGCACTTTCTTTCCCTTAAGATAAGGTGCCAGTTCGTCGAACAGCTCTGTCCGATTACGAAATGCATTACCAATAAATATAATGTCATACTGATATTTCGGGCCGGTGCGCCGTGGGTAGAACATCTTTGGATTGACACATAGTGGCAAATAATGAACCGATGACACCCCAAGGGATTGATAGAACTCCACACAACCCAGCTCATGTGTAAATACGTGATCATAATGCCTGCAAATGACTGAAGTATCCTCTGTAAAATAAGGATCATCTACAAACCAAATGGCGGTTGGGATACCTAGCTTTCTTATCTCCGAAATCTGTTCTAAATGATTTTCCGGGAATACATGAAGCCCATTCATCACTAGCACTGCCCCAGGCATTTCCCGTGCCGCGGTTTCCAGCATCGTTTCAGGAGTGCTTATTACAAGCTCACTTACAAGCTGCTGCAGCGCCTCTGTTACGCCAGTGTCGATTGCCTGAAATCCTTGAGGAACATACATTAACTTAAATGGTCGGCAGGCTTCGACCCCTGGAGTATTCAGACGCTGCACAGCCTCACACATGCCAAGACGATATCCTTCGTGATAACCGTCGCGATATTCCCGCGGACGCTTGTGTTTTTTTCTCTTTCTCGCTTTCACGGCCTTCACCCTGCCCCGTCGTATTCTCAAGACAGTATAACTATATGCGGAGTCAGCACTCGCCTCATGGACATCTGTCTTTACTAGAACTAAATTGGCAGATGTCCCCTGTCTTTTGCCTGGCTTGCCCGAACCTTAGATGATTTCATCCACTCACAGGATGCTGGTATACTATAAGAGGTTGTTCAAAAAGTCCGCTTTTGATCACGAAGTATCCCAAGAAGATTACTCGACATCGAATATTGAATTCAGGCGAAACTTCCGGTGCTCACGTAGCTTCCACTACGCTCCGCTCCTCAGTTTCTACCTTCTTTCAATCTTCTCGGTGCTGAAAACCATACTTTTAGAACACGCACTATAAAGGCCTAGCTTGAGACTTACATCTCGTCATATCTGAGCGAAAATGATTATTTATGGCATTCACAAGGGGGACACTATGAATAACACCACGTTGTACTTGCGCCATGCAGAACTGCTTCGTGATCAGGTTCCATCATTCCAAACCTATCCATTTCATCTGCCAGCCGTAAGAACACTGGATCGGCTTATTTTTCAAAAGCCAGTAACCTTTCTTGTCGGGGAGAATGGCACAGGGAAATCTACCTTGCTAGAGGGAATTGCTGCTGCATGGGGCTTTAACCCTGAAGGCGGAACACTTAACTTCTCTTTTAATACTCGTTCCTCGCATTCGAGTCTATATGAGTATTTTAGAATTGCTAGAGGGGTTAGACGTCCGAAGGACGGCTTTTTTCTACGCGCGGAGAGCTATTATAATGTGGCTTCCTACATTGATGAATTAGATGAACAACCTAGTTTTGGTCCACCAATCAAGAACTCCTATGGAGGCAAGTCTCTGCACGAGCAGTCTCACGGAGAGTCTTTTTTCGCAGCGTTCGTTCATCGTTTCGGAGGCCGCGGACTTTATATCCTTGATGAACCTGAAGCAGCTTTATCTCCTCTGCGGCAAATGTCTCTGCTGGTGCGTATGCATGAGCTAGTGCAACAGGATTCACAGTTTATTATCGCGACCCATTCTCCCATTCTAATGTCCTATCCGGGAGCTGAGATTTTTCTTCTAGAAGGTGAGGGTATAAGGTCTGTCGCCTTGGAGGAAACAGAGCACTATACCGTGACCAAAGCATTTATGAATGACCGCCAGGGCATGCTGCGTGAGCTATTAGAGGATGAACAAGCATAAACGCCTTCGGCGTCCCTATAAGGATGGTAAGCGTTTAAGCGAGAAATATAAGGATAATTTACAACATGGAACATATAAATTCTTATATTTATCAAGTAGGAGGGGGCGGCAAGCCCCCGTCCTCTCACACCACCGTACATGCGGGTCCGCATACGGCGGTTCCAAAAGGTTAACAAAGTTCCAGATAACGTGAAAGC
>NZ_CAKMAB010000031.1:0-73491 GCF_924513355.1 Paenibacillus pseudetheri | reverse complement strand
CTTCCTCTTGTTTTGTTATTCATGAAGGCTTCCTCCGTTTTTTCGATATTTCGATTAAAACATAAATAACCCGTAAGAGGGGCACTTTTTTCAAAGTTTCCATCTTACGGGTCACAGTTCAATCTGCCGGAGGGAACGTTCTTCTTTTTTGTCTTCTTTCCGAATACCTTAAACTAAGTGGAGGTGGCTTGACCTCTACGTAAGGCGGGAGGGGCTATCGCAATGGGGAGATTAAGAAAATGGGGAAACCGAGGGCTAAGATTACCTGATCTAGGTCAGCTTCGGCTGCCAAAAATAAATGGAGGCGGGACGTCGAGGTTCTCTGGAAGAAGCTCCGCGTTCAAGTCAAAACCAAGTAGGGCAGCGGCTAGACCACAGAGTGCACGGTTTGAAGCTAAGCGAAGTAGAAGTCATATGAGATCATCCAGTAGGGCAGAGAGAAAGTTGACCATTTCCGGTGGAAACACGCGTAAGCCAAGAAGCAGGCGCAAATTTTGGTTGATTGCATCCTTAGTATTGATTGTGCTTGTGCTACAGGCGCTACGATACGTGGAGCTGCACATGAAGCCGCCTATCTTGCATTTAGCGCAAATTCGTGTGAAGCAAATCGCAACTGAGTCGATAAATAAAGCGATTACTTCACAAGTTGCGAACGGAGGAAATGCGGAGGAACTGATTGATTGGAAGACCGATAAGAACGGGAAAATATCAGGCTTTATGCTGAACTATGCGGAGCATATGCGTATTACTTCGCAAGCAGCAGAGGTAATTCAGACCACGTTGCAGGATTTGCATAATCAAACAGAATATATTCCGCTCGGTCAGGCACTAGGTAGTCCTCTCATTGCCTCTTATGGACCTGATATCCCGATCAAGATTGAACCGCAAGGTGCTGTTAAGGTTGAACTCAGCACTCGCCAGCAAAATGCCGGAATCAATATGATTTTAGTTGAGGTCTATATACATATTGTTACGGAGGTAGCGGTGGTTATTCCTTTTGACATGGAACCCCAAGTAGTGGATACGGAAATTCCTGTATCATATTTGATGGTCGTCGGAGACGTTCCTATGTATTACTACGATAATCAAGGTCAGCCTGTTGGAGCTAATGGCAGCAGTGCCCCGGGAATCGCTATTCCTGCACCATCTGTAAGTGGAGATAAAAGTGGAGTATCAGATCAGAGCAAGGATACCCCTGGGAATAGCAATGAGGATAGCAATTCATCGCCAGCTGCACCCAATTCTTCGAATACAGGCGCAGCTCATACAGAAGAAGGCGACAAAGGCATAAATGGAGGGAATTAAGGGATATCGTGCTAATCCGCACATAGACTATAGGTAGAGTTGCTTTAAATAAATGGAGCGTGAGGCCTAATGTCACATGAATCGCTGAATATGGAACGCTTGGCAGGGAGATATGGTTTCCTTGAACGTGCCGGACTTCTACCCTTGCCTAGTGAAGATGGAATTTCTATTGTAGTTGAGCTTAGCCGTATGGAATGTGCCACGGTCTGTTTACCCCTGCTGCTGCTTCACTCGGGAGTGGCTGTGCGCATTATTGCTGTTTCAATGACGCCCGATTTCCCCATGGAGGTGTTAGCAGGACAGTTCTCGCAGGAGGAACCAGTGCTCTTCCTACCCTATGAGAAGGAGGAGTATATGCCGAACCTGGCTCTGGCCCATATCGAGACCACCTTTGCTGTTCTGCTTGAAGATTCGATTATGGTATCGCCTGGTTGGTTAAGCGAGTTAATGTGGGCTTCCTTTGATGATGCTTCCGTTAGAGTCATTGCACCTCGTTCTTCTACCGAGAGGGTGGAAGGGAAGAAACGGCTTCACTTTGGTACTCATCATGAACTAGCGGAGCATGTAAGCTATAGTCTTGGGCGGTATCAAGGCGAATGGCGCGAGGTGGAAGTGCTAACCGGATCTTGTCTTCTATTCACTAAGGAATTGATTCAGCGAATTGGCGGCTTTGACGCTTCGCTTCAAACGCGGCATCTCATGATAGCTGACTGGTGTCTCCGAGCGCGGCAGGCTGGAGCGAAACTGGCACTGAGTGAAGCTGTGTATGTTCACGCTATTCAGTCACTGGATAAATACCTGAGAACGAAGGAAGAATCCAACCAGACGGATGGCTGGCAGATATACTACAAGAAATGGGCACTTGAAAGCGGGATAGAGAACGAAGGACTTTTAGTACCGCCTACTGAATCCTTGAAATTTCCACAGCCGGTTATACCATTGGGCAGGATATCCTTAGCTTCTCCGTTGGTAACTGCCATAGTGTATTGTGATGAAGCTTGGGATTGTGATGAGCTGAAGGAGCAATGGATAGCTGCACGGGAGCAGCAGAGCTACAAGTATATTCGCTGGATTTGGATCAGAGATACTTTGGTGGACGCTGCTCCTGAGTTTCCGGTTAGCGAACATGATGTAGTGATAACGGTTCATGGTGAGGATGTATGGCTACGGGCGTTAAAGAACGCATCTGTATTATATGAGAGTGAGATCATTCTGTATTTATCCACTTCTATCCAATATGAGAAACGTTATATTGAGCGGGTGGTGAAGGCCATAACCCAAGGCTCCGCTGATCTGATCGTAAGTTTATCGACTGAAACGGAGGAAGCGGGGGTTCATTTGCTTGCAGGGGGAGATTCATTGCTCACTCTACCTCTTGAACGTGTTGCTTACAAAGGAGGGATCGTGCCTGGGATGATTAGCAATAGGAAGTATACTTCCCGTCAGTTGCTGCTTCACCCTAATGCCTCTCTGGTAATAGGCTATATTGGGGATTTGTCCGATTCCAAGGAGGCACACCCATGAAATATTTAATTCTAAGCGGAGGTTCTTGGGAGGACTACGAATATAAAAGATTGCTAGAGCTTCTTCCGGACCGGGAAGGGGTCAGCTTTGCAGGACGAATGACCAGTGAGCAGCAGACTAACAATCAGATTAGGGCAGTTGCGGCTGCAGATATTTATTCTTTGAACATGAAGCAATACACGATTCTTGTCTCTTCTCCTTATTGGCTCTCAGAGGTTCTCTCCTTGCAGCCAGCTTATGTAGTGGCTCTGCTAGAACGTTGTCCGGAAGAAGAAAAGAAGTGGTTATGGGATAAATACAGCGGTTTGCTTGGCGCAAAGGCTGACCTTGTAGCCACCAGATCTGAACGGATATATCTAGAGCATAGCTTACGCAAGGAAGGTGTGATCTATCTCGGCGGGGATGAGCAGGAATCCTATGGAGTTACCTTTCAGGGAGATCGGCTGTATTTTCTTACGGATTATGAGGTGCTGTGGAGGAAGGCCATAGTGAACTTGTGGCAGGATTCAACGATATCATCTGCCGATTGGGTTACTATACAGCTTGAGTTGCGGGCGGACTATTACATTTCCATGTGTGCTAAGCTGCCCAGTCAACCTGTTGTGCATTACTTGGCAGCTTCCTATCTGTACTTGCTGGGGGATTCTGTAGCAAACTGCTATCTGGCGCAATCCTTTGAGCTCATGGTGCTGTATGAATATTTAGATTGCCTTCATTCACATTTTCGCTTTTTTTCGGCTATAGAGGGTAAGACTGGGGATTTGGAAACAGCTGTTCAACAATATACGATTACGGCATTTACAGCTGAGGAGAAGCGGGAGGCGGAAAGGCTGCGGGGCTGGCTTCACTCCGGGCAGTACGAACTTGTTCGGGCAGAGCTGTTTCGTTTGAATGAGGATAAAGCAGCGGCAGTACGGATTCTAAGTTCGCTCACTACCTCAGAGGCGAAGATGTTATTGATTCAGAATTATATTCAGACCTTCCAATGGGAGAAAGCGCTAGAGCTTCAGCAAGATTTGGAGGGAAGTGTTGATGGGGTTATAGAAGGCACAATACACTTGCTACATGGCAGACGACATGAGGCTATACGCAGCTTCTTGAATGCGGCAGGGCAAGACAATCAGGCATGGCCGCTTTTATCAGAGATGGCAGATCTAGAAGAGGCTGTAAAACGATTGAAAAGGAGAGTGGAGGGATGAGTAGTCATAGGTGGCCTCTCCGCAAAACATCAGGTAACCGCTTGACTGCTATGATGCAGGTTCGAAACGAAGCTGGAAGGTATCTGGAGCAAGTACTTGAAGAACTGAGTGAATTCGTGGATGATATTGTAGTTGTTGATGATGGAAGTACAGATCATACGGCACAGTTATGTCGTTCTTTTGCCAAGGTTACGAAGTTTGTGACACTGGAGACCTCCTTGTTTAATCGTGAGTGGGAGCTAAGGCAGATGTTATGGGATTTGGCTGTGTCTACGAATCCGGATTGGCTCCTGTCTGTAGACGCTGATGAGTTCTATGAAGAGGCAGCTAAACGGGAGATGAGACGGCTGATTGATCAGGATGTGTATGACTGGGTATCTTTCCGGCTTTTCGATTTCTGGGGTGGCACCACTCATTATCGTGAAGATGAACATTGGAATATCCATACGAAGCATACTCGTACACTTGTCCGATACTTGCCGAATTTTCATTATTTCTTCCCGAAAATGGATCATCATGTTCCTAGGCTGCCGCTTTCTTACTCTGTATTGCCGGGCTTTCTTGCCGAACTGCGAGTGAAACATTATGGATGGGCGGTTCCACCGGAAGAGCTTCGACTTAAATATTCGCGTTATATGGAGCTTGATCCACAGGGGCGCTGGGGGAGTCTGGAGCAGTACCAATCCATTCTAGATGAGCAGCCCCATTTGGTCGAATGGCAAGAATAGCTCAGAAATCCGAATCTGCCAGTCGGTTAGGTCTGACTGGCAGATCTGACGAGCAGCCCCCATGGGATTTGACCTGAGGAAATCCCATGGGGATAAGCTTTTGCCGCGAGTATGAGCTTGTAGTATGAGAGACCGACTGCGGCGGCAGTTCCCCCAATCCTGCGCAAAGCCATTTCATCTGATTGAGCGATCTTTGAAGTTTCCCCACAGGAGTAAGCCATTGCCGCATATAATAGCCATTCTGCGCAGTCCGTCGAAGCATTATAATGAGGGGTTTGACTGAGATAGATGGAGCACCACTGTTTCTTTACGGGGATAGGAGCCTCAAGCAATCCATAGTATAAGGGCTGCGGCAGCTTGCACCATTGGAATGAAGAGTCCTCTGATTGTCGATAAAGCGATAGTACACTATCCCAAGCACCGACCTGAAGCAGCAATTGCATAGCGTAGCTCAGATCAGGAAGAGCAGGCTTAATGTCAGAACGACTTGTTAAAATATGATGAATCGTTAGCATCCCCGGTCTGTACGGCAATATGGAGACAAGCCACTTCATGGCTGATTCAGTATCTCCAGCACGGCAAGACAAAGCCCAAAGATAACCGAGTATAGATGAACGTTCGGAAAGAACAGATGGATTATGAAGCAGCTGCTCAAGGGGGGCGAGGGTGTTTTCCCCCTCTTGCTGCTGAGCACAAGCAAGTAAAGCCTGCACAATGGTTTGAACGGCTAGTGGCAGCTGCGGAGCAAAAGAGAGAGTGGTCAGCCATTCAAACTCACGAGCATTGAGCGCCGCGGGCACAAGATAGCCTAAGGTCATTGGTGAGAGAGCGTGGACATGGTAGCAGGTCAATGCGATCAGACTTAACCTCTCTCCAGAAAGCAGGCTTAGCGGGACAAGCTGTTTCCATGCATCCGTATAATCTGGTTTGAATTGTATAGCAGCCTCGTAGTGTTTCCGCGCGTTTGGGTAAAGAAATAACTTCTCGCATACTTTGCCCGCTACTAGTTCTGTTCGATACGTTCCACTTCCCGAAGAAGATGGATATGGATGTGCTGTATCCCCGCTCTTCAGTGCTTGCTGCAAGAAGTGTCTAGCTTGGCTAAGCTGTCCTTGTTCGAGCAACAAAGCAGCATAGCCCTCTAATAAATCAGTGAAATCGGGAAACAATAAGCACCCCGCATGAAAGACTTCCTCAGATTCCTGCTGCCTGTTACATCGTTGTAAGGCATAGGCAGTCTTTAAATAAATATCGGAGGCATACCCGGATTGGGTTGGAACATCAGCGAGTAATGGAAGAAGTACATCTGCCGCTGCATGATATTGTTCCTGTTGATAATGCTCTGCCCCTAGTGCATAACGAAGGATTAGATGGTTTGGTTGGAGCTGCAGACCACTATTGATGAGAGCTAAATTGCGCTGGTATTTATTTTTGCGCTGTAGTTCATCCTCTAAATAACCGTAGTGATAAATACGCAATTCAGCGTAAGCAATCTCCCCCGCAGGAAGCTCCCAAATGCTGCTGGCCGTCTCCTCATGAATGATTCCACGAAAGCTGATTCTTCGATCGTTTCTGAACAGGCGGCAGACATGATCGGTAACAAAATCAGCTTCAGGGGCGTCACCGATATAGTGGATAATGGGTAGCCAATATCCGTGAATATGCGCTGCGTCCAGCAGATGCTGGAGCTGCTCCTTTCTCCAATGATCTATAGCCTCATCCGCATCAAGTACCAGAATCCAAGGGGAAGTTGCATGCTGCAGACTTAGGTTTCGTGCTTTCGAGAAATCATTCTCCCAAGTCATATCGATGATCTTTGCACCGAACTTAAGTGCTATGTCTATGCTATTATCCTCAGACCCGGTATCTACAATGATGATTTCTGATACGATTCCTTGCACAGAGGACAGGCATTTCTCCAGGTGGTTCGCCTCATTCTTAACGATCATACAAAGTGTGATATCGGGTGTGATCATAGGAAACGTCCCTCCTATTCTGAAACTTTGGGAAGCGGAAGAGCTAGGCGAACTCTTTTGACCGCTGGAGAATAGGTAGCTGAAGAGGACAATGAAGCAAGCAGACGATCCGCTAACAAAATCTGTGAACGCCCCTGCTCAGATGCTTGATTAAATGCCGCTTCTATAGAAGTGGGCTGCTCTGTGACATTTATCAGCTGTGCGGCTGCTTCATTACATCCCTCACTCTGTAATAATTCTAGGAGAATCCTGTTCTTAGTTACTGTGTAGTCTGGCAGATGAGCGTGGAACCAACCGTAAATCTCACTCTCTCGACCTGCACATTTCAGGGCTCGTAGTAGTCGGGCAATGACGGGAGTCGGTTCAGGATGAAGCTGTGCGGTTTTGGTGTAACAAGCAATGGCTTCGGTCTCATCACCCATTTCTTCACATAATTGACCCAGCATATAATAGGTTAAAAATGAACCGAATCCAGCCTCAGTATGGTAGCCGGGAGGAGCAGCTCCGATGACCAGCGCTTGTAGCAACGCTACTTTGGCTTCTGCAAAGGCACCTAATTGTAAGAGTAGAGCCCCTTTGATATGAGCTAAGTCTGGGTAATCCGGATGTGAGCTAATCCCACGGTCACAAGCTGCAAGCGCCTCAGGGTAATCTTTTAATTCTGCAAGCGAGCGAATTTCATATTTGTGCAGCAGGTGGATGTAACTTGTATCAGGCGGTGCCTCTTTTAGTGATTGTTGGATATGTTTTAGAGCAGGTTGATACTCCCCCAGACGCATATACTCAACAGCCATATTAAAATGGTGGAAAGGATCTTTAGGATTTAACCTTAGCTGTTCTTTCAGCAGCTCGACATTTCGTTTGATTTTATCTTTCTTGACTACTACCCCTTCTGCGTAACCATAATGATGAATGACTACAGTGGTCAAATGCATCGGTGCCTGGGGTTTAGCTGTTATGATGGCCTCAGCGATCTGTTCGTGAATGATACCGCTAAACCGGTACTTAGGGCGATTACGAAACATCCGAATAATCGGATTGACGGTGATCGTCTGTGAAGCGGGGGTTAGCCCTTTATGATTATGAATGCGTAGGAAAAATGCCTCGTACTCCATATGCTCAGCACATAGCAGTAATTCACCCTTGCTCTCCTCACTTAATTCCTCATCTGCATCTAGAACGAGAATCCATTGTCCATGGGCCTGCTGGAGACCTGCGTTGCGGGCTGCAGCAAAGTCGCCGCTCCAAGGGTGTTGTATGATTTTAGCCCCGAAGCTTAGGGCAATTTGAACCGTGGCGTCGGTGGATCCAGTATCGACTACAATGATCTCATCGACGACTCCGCGTACGCTTTTTAAACATTGGCTCAAGCTATCTCCTTCGTTCTTAACGATCATGCATAAGGAAATTAGTGGCTTTCTTCTTAAGCGGTTCATAGGGATGACCTCCCTTCGCTCTGACGGAAGCTCCACTGAGTGTGCCAAGGTGTACGATTCAGCAAGGTAATGGATTTACGGATAGCTCCGATATCCTCCTGCAATGGGCCATGGACATGGGCATCATTTAAACTTTGTAGAGCATCTTCCATACTAAGCTTCGCTTGCTGAAGATAACAGAGGGATAAGCCGATCCTTGCGGATTCATGCTCAGGCTCTTGTTCCAGCGCTTGCTGAAACCATTCACAGGCTTCGGAATAATGCCCTTTGTCAAAGATTATCTCACCAATATAAAAAAGCACGTTTGCATCGGCGATCTTATCACGAACAAGTACAATAAATTCCTCTCCTGCGGCCTGCCAATCCCCTTCTTTATATAATACTGTGGCAAATTCAGATCGATAGGCAGGGAACAGGTCCACTAAAGTATGACTAAGTGTGTGCTGATGCAGCTTTACGGATTGCCCAAGGAGGTCTGAAAGGAATGAGGAATATAATGGATCTACCTCTATTTCCGCAGGACATGCCACTTGTTGGCGTTGGGATCGCTCAATGTATTCCAGTCCAGAACGAAGTTCATCTGATGTATGGTTGAGCAAGTCCTTTTTAAATTCTCCATATTGTTCCCATTGGCAAATGGCCCAAAGGGTATACCACTGCTTTTGATGCTCTAAATCATGGTTGTCTTGGGCAGCCAGTGAGGTTATTTGTCTTATAGCTGTACATGCGTCTTCCTGCTTGCCGGTGATGATGAGTGAAGAAATGATCCAATTTGCAGTATCCAATTCCAATGGAAAAATATCTCGGGATAAGGTGGTTATGGTCTCATAAGCATTTATCTCATATAAACTGTCAATGATCGCGGATCTACTGATTGAAGTAGTTGGGGGAACGAGTTGGATCAGTAAAGTGGCGATTTCCTCATCGGGTACAGCTAGGCGTTGAAAAGCAGCAGCAATTCCCTGCAAGGCTGGCGTATATAAAGCATGGTGTTGAAGTGCACGATGAAAAAATCTCGCAGCATCCTCAAGAAGACCAAGCCGCTGTGAGATTAAACCCATACGGTATAGAGGGCGAAAGGTGCTCATTCCTTGCTCACATACATATTTTCCGCTAAGTACCTCAAGTTCAGGAATGGACTCTGCAAGTTGATAGGCTAATAGCGCACGTTCCAAAAGTCCTTGGCTCTCCAAAGATTGCCCTAACAAAAAATGCAAATCAGGGTAGTCGCCATAACGCTCCAGTTCAATCATCAGCAAGGGGTCAATCGCATTCGTTTTTCCTTGAGCTTGATAAATTTTACAGAGATCCCTAATCATCGTAGGACGATAGGAGGCTTCGAGTGCTACATGGTGAAGGCCTTGACGAAGCAACGTCTCAGTTTCCTGAAGACGACCGTCCTGACAGCAGTTTACTGCCAAATTATAGGCGTGGAAAGGATCATCCGGATATTCGGTTAAAGCGAGGTGCAGCAGGTGCCTATTTCGATTGATTTTATCTTTTCGTATCATGATTTCAGGTAAATATCCAAAGTGTATAATCTGAAGTTGACTGTGCTCAATCGCCGAGAGGTTATGTTTGCTAAGGATTGAAGTGTCAATTCCCTCATGAATTCTTCCACTATATTGATAACCCTGTCCATTTCGGAATAAGCGGACTGCACTATGTTTTACCTTATCTTCAGGTCGAAAGCCTACCCAATTTTCAATGTTTACTGTAAAAGCCTGAGCTTGTGTATTCTGCAGAAGGCTGCGGAGTTCTGTAAGTGGGGTCTGCAAGCACTCATCGGCATCGAGGATAAGAATCCAATTCGTTGAGGCATGAACGAGCCCTTCATTGCGAGCTGCAGCGAAATCGTCTGTCCATTCCCGTTGTAAGACTCTAGCCCCGTGAGCTTCGGCAATAGCTATGGATTCGTCGGTAGAACCCGTATCGATCATCACAATTTCGTCAGCACCAGCTACGCTTGCGAGACAGTGGGGCAGGAGATCAGCTTCATCTTTTACGATGAGGTGGACACCAAGCGTAATATTATTCACGGTTGTTCCTCCTTGAAGGCATTATGTGTTTGTTGCACATATGTATAGCTGCTGACACAAGCATAAACGTCTCGGCGTCTTTATAGTTAAAGAAAAAGCACATGGATATCCATGTACTCTTTCTTGTTACAGCATATGATGGTCATCTGGATTACGTGCCCTGAGCATTGAAACTTACATTGATCGTGGATGCAGAGCCTGAATTGGCTGATTGATAGGATAGGCGGGTATATTTCAGGAATCTGGCTGGCACTATGACATCGATAGAGCCTGCTGCTAAAGGATTATCCCCCGTGGTATCGACGAAATAGTTCGTTCCATCAGCACTGATTTCCACACGTGTGTTGACTGGATTTGCCCCGGTATTGTTAATGAAGAAGGAATAGGTTCCCAGTACGCTCGTAGTAACAGCTGGTAGAGGTGTATAGGTATTAGCAGTCGCAATACCAGTAGTGGTCTGTTCTATAAAGCTGCGTTGTGAAATAGAAGTGACACTACTTAGTGTACCAGCTGTGATTGTAGCGCCAAGCACACTGGAAATGGTGCCGTCAAGGATGTTGGTAATAGTACCTGCGGAGGACAAAGTACCCGCAGTGATCGTAGCACCAAGCACGCTAGTAATAGTGCCATCAAGGATATTGGTAACTGTTCCAGCGGAAGACAAAGTACCCGCAGTGATCGTAGCACCAAGCACGCTAGTAATAGTGCCATCAAGGATATTGGTAACTGTTCCAGCGGAAGACAAAGTACCGGCAGTGATCGTGGCGCCGAGTATGCTGGTAATGGTACCGTTTAAGATGTTAGTAACTGTTCCGGCGGAAGATAACGTACCTGCTGTTATGGTTGCCCCAAGCACACTAGTGATTGTACCCGCAGTGATTGTGGCGCCAAGTACGCTAGTAATGGTGCCATCAAGGATGTTGGTTATGGTACCTGCAGAAGACAAAGTACCCGCAGTGATCGTAGCACCAAGCACGCTAGTAATAGTGCCATCAAGGATATTGGTAACTGTTCCAGCGGAAGACAAAGTACCGGCAGTGATCGTGGCGCCGAGTACGCTAGTAATGGTGCCATCAAGGATATTGGTTATGGTTCCTGCGGAAGACAAGGTACCGGCAGTGATCGTAGCGCCGAGTACGCTAGTGATGGTGCCGTTTAAGATGTTAGTGACTGTTCCGGCGGAAGATAACGTACCTGCTGTTATGGTTGCCCCAAGCACACTAGTGATAGTACCGGCAGTGATTGTAGCGCCAAGTACGCTAGTAATGGTGCCATCAAGGATGTTGGTTATAGTACCTGCGGAAGACAAAGTACCTGCGGTGATCGTAGCGCCGAGTACGCTAGTAATGGTCCCGTTAAGGATATTAGTAACTGTACCTGCGGAGGACAAAGTACCCGCAGTGATCGTGGCGCCGAGTACGCTAGTAATGGTGCCATCAAGGATATTGGTTATGGTTCCAGCGGAAGACAAAGTACCGGCGGTGATCGTAGCGCCGAGCACGCTAGTAATGGTCCCGTTAAGGATATTAGTAACTGTACCTGCGGAGGACAAAGTACCCGCAGTGATCGTGGCGCCGAGTACGCTAGTAATGGTGCCGTTTAAGATGTTAGTGACTGTTCCGGCAGAAGATAACGTACCTGCGGTTATGGTTGCCCCAAGCACACTAGTGATAGTACCGGCAGTGATTGTAGCGCCAAGTACGCTAGTAATGGTGCCATCAAGGATGTTGGTTATGGTACCTGCGGAGGACAAAGTACCCGCAGTGATCGTAGCGCCGAGTACGCTAGTAATGGTCCCGTTAAGGATATTAGTAACTGTACCTGCGGAGGACAAAGTACCAGCTGTGATGGTAGCGCCGAGCACGCTGGAAATCGTACCATCTAGGATAATCGTCGTTAGATTTCCGCTTGGATCTGTAGTGAGCGGATGATCAATCTGCGAGGCATCCCGGCCGAATATAAGCGTTCGTAGATTATCAGGATTCGCTTGAAAAGAGCTATAGTTAGGCAAAGTTCCTCGTCCCTTCCGTATAAAATGATCAAGTTATACCTAAAACTGGGCTTGGACGTAACACAATCTTGCTTGCCAATACCCTTTGAATGTAGCGTGGAGGCGGAGATTCGAGTTATTACTTTAAGAATCGAATCAGCACTGGCACTCTCATTTCTTTTGAAGCAACAATCTCTTCCAAATCTATAAAACAATCAAAACGATTCGGGCGGATCTCCTGGCGGAGACGATTTTTAAGCTCCAGGCCGTTATGGATTTCATTCACTTCCTACGGGCTTTCTGGAACTCAACCCATAAAAAGACCCAAACCGTCGTTTGAGCCCTGAGCCTAAATGAACCGCAGTCCAATAAGCCGCAAACCGATAGGGACAATCCTTAGCCATTCGAATGGTGTGATATTAATATATGGTGGGAATTAGGGGGTGATTGGGCAGACAAAGCAATATACGCACATTCCCACAACCTGTTACTGAGAGCGGCATAAAATAGAATGAGCTTAAGTACGGGGAGGTTAACTCATGCCGAACGATTCAGTACTCAATCAGAGTAGTCAGCCACTTTTTACAGAACAAGTCAATACGTATGTTGCACCTGGTATAGTTTCAGCTCCTGAGGGGGGATTAGCTAAGGCGGGGTTATTGTTTGGAATCCCATTTACTTCTACGGTAACGACGGCAGCCCCGTTAGTTATTCAGATTAGTAATCCGGGAGGAAGCGGACGTACCTTATATGTATCCCGTGTTACTGCTAGCTCAGCGACAGCGGCGGTTACTTTATCACTACTTCGGAACGCTACGGTCACCGGGGCCACCGTCACACCGATTAATTATAATTTTGGCAGTGCGTTAACCAGTGTTATGACGGCAAGAACCTCGACGGCGGCGCCTACTGGAGGTCCGGCTACTCTAGTATCTCTATTGCTGGCGGTCGGTCCGGTCATTGTTGATTTTACAGGACAAATTGTTATTCCTCCCGGAAATTCCATCAGTACCTCCGTAACGATTGCATCAGGGTCATCAGCGGCGACAACGTCTATCAGCTGGTGGGAATATTAGGAGGGGATAAATATGCCTAATCAATTTGTATTTAACGACAACGATCAACCGCTTTATGTGGATATGGTGAACACCTTCCAAGCTCCGGACATTAGCGCGCCGCCTGAAATAAGCGCTTCGCAAGACGCAGTCTTATATTCAACTAACACATCCGCGTCTAGTTTGGTCGTACTTAGTCTAATATCCGCAATCGCTTCTATCCGGATCAGTAATGCTGCAGGCAGTGGGAAAACTGTTTATATCTCACGTATAAGCGGCAGTATTGGCGGTTCTTCTCTACTATCAGCAATGTCGGGTAGCTTTACAATTGTAAAAGGAGGGACGCTAACTTCACCAGGAACCTTAACACCAACGAATAATAATTTGGGAAGCTCGGCTACGAGTGCGATGATTGTTCAATCTTCCACAGCAGCCATTAGCGGGGGGACGACGCTTTTCAATTATCAATTGGCACCGGGGGCATTCACACAGAACTTTACAGGCAGCATCATTGTCCCGCCTGGGACCACTATTTGTGCTAATGTAACTTCCTCTAGCTCCGCCGTAGGTTTAACAATTACCTCAGTGCTGGGTCTTCTTTGGTGGGAACAATAGAGTTCTTGCTGTGAACCATTCACAGAGCTGAACCTTGACATCCCTTGGGTTGAGGTTTTACATAAAAGGATGGAATGTATAGAAAATAAAGGGGATTGGCATTATACAATAAAGTTGCAAGTCAGATTGGAATGTGAAAAGAGGGACAATTATATGGAAAGTTGTTTATTTATTCATGGCTTTACCGGAGGTGAGCATGAAATCTCACCCTTGTCCCAGTTTATGGAGCAGCATAATTACCGTTCCAGAACGTTTACCCTGAAAGGGCATGGGGGCAGCAGGAATGATTTATTGCATTCGGATCGACATGATTGGCAGCAGAGTGCAGAAGATGAATTGACAGAGCTGTTAAAGACGGATGAAGGCGTTCATCTGATCGGCTTTTCAACCGGTGCCCTAATTGCTTCACATCTTTCTGTACGGTATAAACCCTGGATCAAATCCCTTACTTTATTGTCCACTCCCGTATTTCCGCTGAATCCCGTGGAGATTCTTAAGACTCTTGCGAGCTTTTCCATGCTAAAAACGTATATTAATAAATTCTCTTCAACGCCCCCAAGGGCGACGAGAGAGTTTCAACGATTGGTTCGGGAGAGTTTTTCCATCTATCCGCATATTGAGACTCCAACCTTGATCGTGCAGGGTAAGCGGGATCATCTGGTGAAGACCCGAAGCGCTGACTACCTGCAGCATACGATTCCTACAACCCAAAAACAGGTGATAATGGTAGATAACAGTGGTCATATGGTTTGTCATTGTGAAGATAAGGACCGGATCATGAATGAAGTATTGCATTTTATTCAGAGTGTAGGAAGCTAAGCATATAAGGTGAATAATGAACCCCAAAGAGTCCCTAATAAGGAGGCTCTTTTTCTTATGTAGTTTATTTTTTATAGCTTGACAACGCATTCAAAATCATGGTAATTTTTAGTTGGGAAACCGGTTTCCCTAAATTATTTGTTTTTTGTGTTGAAGACGTTAAAAAACATTAGAGACATCACTGGGCGGGCTTGGTTTTTAATCAAGAAAAGTAGGTTTTAGAGTGTTATGAATACGCTTTAATAAGAGAGGGAGATGCACGCAATGAAACGTAGGTTATGGTATGTACCCGTTCTAATTACATCTATTCTTCTTTCTACCGTGATTAATTTGTTTGTCTTAACACCGCAAAAGGCTGAAGCGGCCAGCATCGGCACGATTAATGAGAACGACACTATTTATCAGATTATGGTTGATCGATTTAATGATGGAGATACTTCCAACAATGCTACTGGTGCGGCAATTCGCTATGGAGAAAACTCTGAGGAAGATTTCCGTTATATGAAAGGCGGAGACTGGCAGGGGATTATCGATAAGCTATCATATATTAAAAATATGGGCTATACCGCGATTTGGATTTCCCCAGTGGCTGAGCCACAAATGACTAACCGGGAAAACAATGGTACCGGTAAAAATACAGCCTATCACGGATACAACGTTAAGAACCCTAACGCTGCCAATCCATACTTCGGAACGAAGGAGAAGCTGAAGGAGCTTGTGGATTCCGCACATGCGCTTGGCATCAAAGTAGTGATTGACGTAGTGCCAAACCACATCGGTGATTATATGCTAGGTTCCCAAGCTTATTATGATATCCCATCATTACAGCCAGTGGCTCCGTTCAATAATCCAGCATGGTACCACCATAATGGAGATATTAACTGGTCACTAGCGGATGGAAGATATGATCAGTGGGCGCAGGATCACTTAGAGAATCATGATTTGGGCGGGCTAGATGACATTGATTTCGATGTTCCTGCGGCTAAGCAGGCGATATTCGATTCCATCAAAGGGTGGTTTGATTATACAGGCGCTGACGGTGCGCGTGTGGATGCTGCCAAGCTAATGAAGCCAACAGATATTGGTGAACTACAAAATTATCTGGGCGTTAATACATTTGGCGAAAATTTCGACGGTAATGCTGAATTTGTCTCACGTTGGGTCGGAAACAATAAGGAATGGGGCATGCTCGATTTCCCAATGTTCTTCTCCGTACTTAACAGCTTTGCTTATGGACAGTCCTTTGAGTCCAATATCAAAAGCACCTTGGCACAGGATTCCTACTACAACGGGAATGCCAATCACATGGTTACCTTTATCGACAATCATGACCGCAACCGTTTTCTAACGGAAGCCGGGGGAAGCGTTGATAAGCTGCAGAATGCTTTGACCTTTATTTTTACAGTTCGTGGAACACCGGTTGTCTTCCAAGGGACAGAGCAGAACAAAGGCAATGGCAACAGTCAGATCATGACAGGCGGTATTGCTGATACTTGGAACCGTTGGTCAATGATGAAGCGGGATGCAAGCGGAAACGTGATTGAGAACTATTTTAATGAAAATGCCAGCACCTTCAAGCACGTAGCCAAACTTAATGAGATTCGTAAAAATAACCCAGCGCTACGTACAGGTACTCAACGTGAAATGTGGGCTGCACAGAACTTATATGCCTTCTCACGTCGTATTGACAGTGGAACTAATCAAGGTCAAGAAGCTATCTCTGTATTCAGTAATCAATCTAACGGTTCGCAAACGGTAACCATCCCACTGCGCGCTGAGAGTAGTTTGACCGCAGGAACAGTTTTGTATAATCAGCTGAATACTGCAGATACAGTGACTGTACAATCAGGCGGAGTAACTGGAAAGCAAATTACTGTAACTGTAGGTGCGAATTCAGCCAAAATCTATGCGAAACAACAACAACCATCAGAAACAGTTCCTCCAACTACTCCGACCAATGTAACGGCAACGGTTCAGAATGCATCTAGCGCTTTGATTAGCTGGACGGCTTCTACCGACAACGTAGGCGTAACTGGATATGAAGTTTATCGTAATGGTGTCAAGGTAGGCACAACGGCAACCACTTCCTATACGGACAATGGTTTATCCGCTAGCACTACCTATAACTACACGGTAAAAGCATTTGATGCCGCAGGTAATCTATCTCTTCTTAGTGCGATTGCGTCTATTACAACACCGGCAGGGAACAGTGTCACGATTTACTATAAGCAGGGTTATACCTCGCCTTATATTCATTATCGCCCAGTAGGAGGTACATGGACGACAGCACCGGGTGTGGCTATACCTGTATCTGATATAGCCGGATACAACAAAATAACGATTAATATCGGCTCCGCCAGCCAGCTTGAAGCATGCTTTAACAACGGCAGTGGCACATGGGACAGTAACGGGGGGAGCAACTATCTATTCGGTACTGGAACCTGGACTTATACGCCAACAGGAAGTATTACATCGGGTGGACCAGTGACACCGACACCAACGCCAACGGTAACACCGACACCGACACCGACACCGACACCAACGTCAACACCAACAGTAACACCGACAACTACGCCGACAGTAACCCCAACACCAACGCCAACGGTAACACCAACACCAACACCAACACCAACGCCGACAGTAACTCCAACACCAACGACTACACCGACTGGCAATACTGCAACGATCTATTATAAGAATACGGCTTATAGCAGCTCTTACATTCATTACAAGCTGGATGGGGCGACAGTCTGGACGACGGCTCCTGGTGAACAGCTTCAAGCTTCTTCTTTCCCAGGATATAAGTCGATCACAATTCAGCTGGGCACTGCAGCCGGACTGACCGCAGCCTTTAATAATGGCAGTGGTACATGGGATAACAACGGCAGCAGTAATTACCATTTTGATGCTGGAACCTGGAGCCTGGTAAACGGAAGTATCAGCGCAGGGGAACCTCAAGCAGACAGTGTGACGTTCCGTGTAAATGCTCCAGCGTCTACTCCGGCGAGCGGACCTGTGTATCTTACCGGTACCTTCAACACCTGGAATGCAGCGGATCCAGCCTATCAACTGACTAAAGGTAGTGATGGAGTGTATTCCATCACACTGAGTTTACCAGCAGGAACAGCGGTGCAATATAAAGTTACGCGGGGCGCTTGGACTAATGTGGAGGTAAACTCGAACGGATCGGACATTTCCAATCGAACGCTTACTCCAGCAGGCGGCGCACAAACAGTGAACCTGACCGTGCAGCGTTGGAAAGATCTATAAGTTGTTATTCGAGTGGATGATGATACCTTTTACATGACAAGGAGCGGCCCCCGTGTGGGGCCGCTCCTTGGTAAGTAGTACGAAGCATTTTCATTGCAGAAGATACAATAGAAAAGTCGTCCAATTACGAAGTTGCTCCAGAGAATCTAGTTCTCATCGTGGATTCACGAGGAATTAGTTCTGGCTCTAGTAGCAAATGCTTGTGGGGCGCATCATTGCCACGAATGCGCTCCATCAGCAGCTGCCCTGAGGATACACCCAGCTTGAACGTATCGATATTAAGCGAAGTTAAAGGAGGTGTTGTATAACGGGACAGCGGATAATCATCGAAAGCGGCGATGCCGAGTTCAGATGGAACATCAATTCCGAGTGCTTTTGCGGCTTGAAGCACCCCAAAAGCTACATAACTATTCATGCATACTACTGAGTCTGGCCGTTCTTCACGCTGCAAAAGCTCAAGTGCAGCATGATAGCTATCATGTTCCTCAGCCTTGCAGTTAATGATCCATGGCTGAGGAACGGTAAGGTCAGCCTGCTGTAATGCATTTAAGTATCCACCTAGGCGATGGGTATAAATTTTTTCTTGCTGTTGCCCGCCTATGAAGGCTGTCTTTGAATAACCTTGTTCGATGAGATGCTCGGTCAGCATGTTGCCGCCTGTTTCATTATCGAAATCAACCCAACTCCCGGGGGTCATAATCTCTCCAATGGAGATGTAAGGAAACTCCAGTTGATTCAGTGCTTCAGATAGCTCTTCAGTCAGCACGGAGTTGTTGGCAATAATACCGTCGACACGTTTGCTAAAGACAAGCCTATTTAAAAAATGGCCTTCTGGACTGTTATGTTGCACATTGGAAATAGTCAGCTCGTATTTTAAAGGTGCAATTACGCTCTCGATTCCACCAATAATGTTGTAGAAGAATTGGTTCAGAAACTCACTTTCTTTAGACATATCGACCAGTAGGCCAATATTGCAGCTGCTTTGTCTAGCTAACCCAGTAGCGATACTGCTTGGCGTGTAGTTCATTTGCTTCATAATCTCTCGAACCTTTTGTTTCGTTTCCTGTGATATTTTTGGGGAATCATTTAGTACTTTAGATACAGTAGATTTTGCCACATTGGCTGCTTTAGCAATATCAGAAATCGTTACTTTCATCGTCGTCCCTCATAACTTGAAAACGGTATTTGTAACCATAATAACACAAATTTAGCAGTCTCTCTAATGATGTATGAACAGATAGATAGATCGATAAAAGTATAGAAGGAGTCCATAAGTTATGCCTCAATCATGGTTTGTATATCATACAAGTGAAGATCCATTTGCCTATCCTGTAGGTACAGGGACCCTGAAGCTCAGATTATTTACACAAGCAGGACAGCAATTATCCTGTACCGTAATCCACTCGGATCGTTATGATTCTCCGGGGCAAGAAGTCCCTTTGCAGATGGAGCGGATTGGGTCGGCCGGTATTTATGAGATTCATGAAGCAATTATTCAGACCAGCACTAGAAGAAGCAGATATCTATTCCATATAGCGAATGCTGCGGGGCAGTATGTCTGGTATGGAGAGAGGGGCGCGTCAGAGAATCGGGAACGTGCAGGTTCTTTTCAATATGCATACCTCCACCATTCTGAGGCCTTGAAGTTACCTTTATGGAGCCAGGATGCGGTGACCTATCAAATTTATCCTAGCAGCTACAATGGTGGAACTCTAAAAGGCATTACGGACAAAATACCTTATCTACAGCAGCTTGGTGTGAACACTATTTACATGACGCCTGTATTTGAGTCTCCTTCCGAGCATAAATATAACACCTCCGATTATTATAAGATCGACCCTGCATTTGGTGATGTGGATGGATTGAAGACGCTAGTCAGTGAGGCGCATCGTCATGGAATTAAGGTCATTTTGGATGCCGTGTTTAATCATTCGGGAGATCAATTTTTTGCTTTTAAAGATGTGATGGAAAAAGGCGAGCAGTCTCCATATAAAGATTGGTTCTTTATTCGTTCTTTTCCCGTTACACAGACGCCTGCCCCGAATTATGAGACATTCGCTAAAGCTGAAGCGCATATGCCTAAGCTGAATATGGATCATCCTGACACGGCTAAATATATGATAGAGGTTGCTAAGTATTGGATTCGTGAGACAGCGATCGACGGCTGGCGTCTTGATGTAGCGAATGAGGTCAACCCCGCTTTTTGGTCCCGGTTTCGGCAAGAGCTCAAGTCTGATTTTCCTGGAATTCTACTCATCGGAGAGATAATGCATGCTTCTGGGCCTTGGCTTAGAGGGGATCAATTCGATGGTGGCATGAATTATGTACTTCGGGATGCCGTGCTGGAATTCTTTGCAGAGCAGTCAACAGGGCCAGATCGCTTTATGGAGCAAGTACTCCATCAGGAGGCATTGTATAATGACCAGGCAAATTCGGCTATGTTTCAATTGATTGGAAGTCATGATACGTTGCGTTTTCTTACAGCATGTAAGGAGGGGGGACGTGGCTGGGACCGCGAGAGTACGGCAATACAGCGCATGAGGTTGGCAGTTTTTTTTCAGATGACCTATATCGGTATTCCAATGATCTATTATGGGGATGAGGTTGGGATGGAAGGAGCTACGGACCCTCACTGTAGAAAAGCTATGGTATGGCAAGAGCAAGCTCAAAACACAGCGCTGCTGAAGTGGTATCAAGAACTGATTTTCCTAAGAAAAAGCTGTGATATTCTACGAAAAGGTAAGTTTCGTCCTTGGTTCACGGATGAAGTCCGTAATGCTTTCGGTTATACGCGGGGTATGGGTCAAGAAAAGATAGGTTTAATTATCAATAATTCTCCGAACGTGTACGAGCTTGAGCTTGATGCCTATCGTTCGGATAAGGATTTGCTAACCGATTTACTGTCAGGAGCTACTTTTAAAAGTACTAACAAGCTTATAGTGAGCATTGAACCTTTTGGCTGTTTAATGTTGTACTAAAATAGAATAAGGCCTCTCTCCAAAGGAGGGGCCTTATTCATCAAGAAACGGGTATCATCTCCAAAGGAGGGCGAAGCCGTTTCCTTTTTAAACTATAAGGAAGTATAAGTTTTACGCTATACATTATCCTTATATTTCTCGCATAAACGCTTACGTCCTTTAGGGATGCTGAAGGCGTTTTTCCTTGTTTGTAGCACTTTTTTTATTTTTATTCTTTAAGTCTCTATACTCCTGATTCTCCCATTGTTTTAGCAACGGAAAAGGGTCAAAAGCCCATTCAGTAATCCCTCGGTCACGGTAGATGCCAAAATGTAGATGTGGCGGGAATTTCCCTTGTGTTCCTGGGTTTCCGTAACCTGAGCTGCCAACCCAGCCAATGATTTCACCTGGTGAGACGATATCTCCACGAGAAATGGATTTGTTATACCCGGATAAATGGGCGTAATAATGGTAACGGTTCTCGATATCTCGAATTCCAATTCTCCAGCCACCGTAGCGGTTCCAGCCTTTAGTTTCCACTAAGCCAAAGCAGGTGCTGCGTACCGGCATACCTTGCGGTGCAAAGAGGTCAGTCCCTTCGTGGATACGTGCCCCACCCCAGCTTCTGCCGGTTCCCCAAGTGCTACGATAAGAATAAGAATTACTTAAGGGAAGTGGAAAAGCATTACCTGATAGGTCAAGCCGCCCAAAATGTTCATATAGCTTGGCGAACTGAGCTATGCGCTGAGAGGCACGGCCATTGTGATAATACTCCCAAATGCCAATGTTGAAATCATTAGCTGAATCACCATATTTCTGCAAGTGTCTAGCCATACTATATAGAACATCAGCATCATTCCCTGGATCGGCGATTCCATCTCCTGAGCCATCACGGCCGAAGCCGTTAAAGAAAGTGATGGATTCAGGAGAAGTATCCTCCTGATCCGGGTTGAGCGGACCGGACCATACGGGTGCTGGAATCATGATTCCTGTAAGACGGTTGGTGACGGGTTTGTCTGAAGCCCCTTTTTTGGCGATGGTGCGTTCATATTGATCAATGGCTGCGAATCTAAACCAAGGGATTCCAGTGGCTGCACTCAGTTGATCATAAATTCCCCTACGGGCAGACCATATAGATTCCTTGCTAGCATTAACAGGATTGCCGCTGCTTTCCACCGGTTGGACTATAGCCTGTACTGCAGCTGCTGGAACGGGAAGGCCTAAACCACCCCAAAGAATAGCAGCCGCGGACAGGCATAACATAGTTCTCCGGTTATTATTATTCTTAAATAGGGCCAGCAAGATAAGAGCCTCCTTTTGTCCGGGCTTAGAATTGAATATAGGCACTTCGGATGAAGCTTTTATTATAGATTGAAGCAAAAGGCTACTTTTTATCCGTTCTTGTCTAAAGGTACCAGTAAATTCTTCGCCGGAATCGAAGTCTTGCTGCCCTGCATATTTCACAAAAACAGGCAATTGTAAAGCGCACATGGTATAATATGAGGCAGCATCTTTCATCTACAGCAACACATTCAGGAGGAAGCGGGGTTTATTATTTTGACGAATGAAACAGCAAAGCAGCCTAAGCCGGATTGGATTAGAATCAAGCTTACTACCGGCGATAACTATCAGGAAATCAAGAGCATGATGCGTTCTAAAACTTTACATACCGTGTGTGAAGAAGCTAGGTGTCCGAATATTTATGAATGCTGGGCAAATCGAACGGCTACCTTTATGATTCTTGGTGATATATGTACACGCGCATGCCGTTTCTGTGCTGTGAATACAGGGTTGCCGACAGAGCTGGACCTGCAGGAGCCTGAACGTGTAGCAGAAGCTGCAGAGGGAATGAATCTTCGCCATTGCGTGGTGACCAGTGTGGCCCGTGATGATCTTGCGGATGGTGGGGCTCAGATTTTTGCTGAGACGGTAGCGGCAATCCGTAAACGCCTTCCGTTATGTAGTGTTGAAGTATTGATTCCAGATTTCCTGGGAGAACGGAATAGTCTAGAGATTGTTATGAACAGTAATCCGGACATTCTTAACCATAATATCGAGACGGTGGAACGGATGTCTGATCGTGTACGGGCTAAAGCGAAGTATCGCCGTTCGATGGAACTGCTGCGCAGAGCCAAGGAAATGAAACCGGATATTCCTACCAAATCAAGCATTATGCTTGGAGTCGGTGAAGAGTGGGATGAGATTTTACAAGCAATGGATGATTTACGAGCCGTAAATTGTGATATATTGACTTTAGGACAATACTTGCAGCCTTCTCCAAAGCATTTGAATGTGGAGAAATATTATCCACCAGAGGAATTTGCGCTGCTTAAGGAAGAGGGATTGAAGCGTGGCTTTAGCCATGTGGAATCAGCCCCGCTTGTTCGCAGCTCTTATCGTGCGCATGAGCAGGTGAAATCTGCCGCTCAAGCTCGTGAGGATCGTGCGGTTTCTTCTAGTTAATTTTTTATTTTTCAAGGTAGCAGGGGGCAGAAGGAGCGGAGCGATCTGAAGCCCTCCGCGCTTAGGCTACACACATAAAAACCGTTGATTTGAGTCATGGAGAGAAATGTTGGAGCTGTAGGAGCGTTAGCGTTCGCCTGAAAGCTTTCCGAAGGAAAGCTAGCATCGTAAGCATACACTGTTGATTTATTTCAACCGCGCTGATGCGGTTCAAATAAAAGAAATTAATCAACAACAGCGACCGAAAGCCCAATATTTCTCGGAAATGACGGCATAATCAACGTAAAGACCCCCAAAGAAAGGCAGGCGACAAAAGGTTTGATCGTTATAGGCGGAAAAGGCTACGAACTAATGTTAGATCATAAGGATGGTTGGAATCCGGAGGCGTTTCGCGGAAGATATAGTGAAGTGCTGGAGAGATACGACTACATTATTGGTGACTGGGGTTACAGTCAGCTGCGTTTGAAAGGTTTTTATCGGGACAACCACCCAAAGGTGAATCGGGATACAGCGATTTCTGGTATGGTCGATTATATTAATGAATATTGCAATTTTGGTTGCGCATATTTTGTGTTGCATAAGTTAAAAGAGGTACCACAAGAAGGTTTGTTCAAGGATATTCTGATCAAAGAAATACCAGAGCCGAGTGAGGAAGAAGATTCGGAGCTAGAAGCTGAAGAGAATGATGGAGCGGCTATAGATAAGGAGTTCTCCTCTAAAGAAGCATCATCTAAGCAAAGTTCGAATTCATCTGCTGCATTTAAAGAGATGACTTCTGCTAAGGATAAACCTTTGAGAGAACATCAAAGCCGAAATCACCGGGGTAAGGACTCGCAAGGGAAGAAATCCAAAAAAGAATTTCAAAGCAGACCACCACAAGGTCAATCCCAAAAGCCCCAAAACACACAGAAGCCTCAAAATAACCAAAACACACAAAATACACAAAACACACAAAACATAGAAAATCCACAATCATAAGATGAAAGCTGACCATAAGTAGAGTCCTTCTACGAATGAGACAGCTTTTTTCTAAATATAAGAATGTATAAGTTTCACGCTATACATTATCCTTATATTTCTCGCAAAAATGCTTACCGTCCATTTGGGACGCCTAAGGCTGTTTTGCTTGTCAGAAATGGATATCGTACAAAAAGGCAGCAAACCCCCATTTCTGGGGGAATTGCTGCCTTTTCTTATGGATTATTTTATAGATAATTTCAACTGCTTCTGTGTAGCATTGTAACTCCACACTAGTGCCGGAAACTTCTTCTTAAAGGCATTTAATTCAATGTAGGTCTCACCACTCTGGGTTAGCGCCTCTTTGGAGGAAAGCGTAAAGCCGGTGGACGAACCTGTTCCGCTCTTTACGATGACCTTCTTGTTCTTGGCATCCCAGGTAATCTCGCCCTCGACAAGCGCAGCCAGCACAAGCGATGAAGCATAAGTTTTATCACCCTGCTTCACAAGACCAACATTACCAGCAAAAGGAACGCCATTGATATTTAAGATATGATGATCTCCGGTGACTTCTAAAGTCTTCATTCCAGCAATCTGCAGGGCGGTAATCAGCTGTGCAGTTTTGCCTTTTACCTCAATATCCGGTGCGAGACCGATGTGATTAAAATCTTCTTTTTTAGGTGTTAAATATTTCTGCGTGGTCAATTTCAGCATGTCGCCATTAGACACCGTAAGTAGGCTTTGAATACGCGCTTTGCCGTAAGAACGAGTGCCTACAACAGTAGCCAGCTTGTTGTCACTTAGAGCGCCCGTAAGAGCTTCTGACGCACTTGCAGTGTATTCGTTGGTTAGAATTACGACGGGCACACCGATTTTGCTGCCACTAGTAATCGTTACAGGAGTTAACGCGCCACTTTGATCAGAGGTATACATCATGATGCCTTTATCCATAAAACTAGAGGCAATGTTGTATGCCGACTCCATGTAGCCACCCAAGTTATCACGTAAATCAAGCACCATGGATTTCATTCCCGCTGCACGCATCTTCTTCAGCATAGCGGCAAATTCTTCATCAGAATTCTGTGTGAAACCACTTAGCGAAATATAGGCAATTTTCGGACCCATGAGGGTTCCAAAAACGGAAGTTGAGTTCAATTCATTTCGGGTGACAACATAAGATTTTGTGACACCATTTCTGAGGATCAACAGGGTGACCTTAGTGCCTGCGGCTCCATTCAGTTCCGAATCATCCGTTTCGTCAACAGGTATTCCGTTGATTTTGAGAATCGTATCGCCGCGTTTCAAGCCTGCCTTTTCAGCAGAAGAACCTGGAGAGATTTCTTCGATGTAGAGCTCTGTTGGCGTATATTGAAGTTTAACACCAATGCCAACGTATTCGAGATCAACCGCATGTTCAAATTGCGCCGCTTCCTCGGAATTGAAGTATTGGCTGTATGGATCATCCAGTGTGTTCACCATGCCGTCAATTGCTCCGCGAATCAAAATATCTTTATCTACATCTGAAAGGTTATAGTTCTCCAATAGCTTCATTACTTCATTAATAAGATCACTGTTGTCTGTGGAAGCTTTAGCGGCATCTGCAGCGGAAGCCAGTGGAGCAAATGTAATAGATAAAGCTAGACAGCTAGTTAACAGTGCACTTATTACTTTTTTGGATTTCATGGAATCAAACACCCTTTTTATTAGGATTTCACAAGTTTATTGTAGACGTTATATGTGTCATCGATTGTCCATACACCAGTATCCGACTTGGATAGAATATAGATAAGGCCCTGCTCATAGGTCTCCTCTTCACTAGCTTCCTTGTCTTTGCTTTCTACATATATAGCAGCTTGTTTGGCACTGTAATAATAAATATTTGAAATGCCTGGAGTATAGGTAATATCATACGAAGCAAAGAAATCATCCAAATCTGCCTTGAGAGAGGAATCATATTCTTCTCCGTATGAAGTCATCGTGGAAAGAACTGCTGTAGGATTCTGTTCGTTCATTGCTTGATAATACTTGTTAATAGTATCTTTGATGGCATCCGCATCGTTTTGAGGGATGTTGGCTGCTGGTTTTAGACCATGTTCACGAGTAAGGAGAACGGTCGAGCTTTGGGATTCCACGGATGAGATCTTCCAGCTTCCGTTCTTGCGGACCAGGGTATATACGTATTCATTCTCTGTATCTGGAGTATAAGCCCCACCTATTCTGCGAGAACTTTCAAGCGTATACACAGTGGCTTCATCAGCTTTAATGTCGAGGATTTCCAAGCTATCAATAGTATTCTTTATGTCAAAAGCTTTAAAAGATTCATTGAGTTCGGCCACTGATTCCGTGTAAGAGTACTCCGAATCCATAAGGGAGTAGAAGCTAGTTGCTTTTTCTTCATTGAAATACTGATTAGACAAACGGATTAATGCTGAAATGGCTGCTTCGTCCTTACCTTTGGAGACAGGAGTAGTAATTTGTACACTTCTACTGGTAGAATTCCAGACAGCTGTGCCCCCGGTTGCCTCGGCGATAAAACGCAAAGGGATGTATGTAGTGCCAGCTGAGGAAACTGGTGCTGTGGTTAGTTTTTTAACGGTTCCGTTAACAGTAGCGCGGTTACTGCCTATTTTGAGGGTAATCGCAAGATTTGAACTTTTACCTGTTACCGTTCCAGTTTTGGCATCCCAGAGAACTTGAAGTCCAAGCTTCTCAAAGACAACCCGGAAAGGTACAAGTACAGAATTGTTCGCTAAGTATGGGGATCCAGCGGTGAAGGAAACCTTACTTCCGTTAATATAAACATCAATTGGTTTCGATGCTGCAAAAGCCGGGACCGCAAGTATGAGGGCCAGTAGACTTATGCTAAAGAGGGATAAAAATTTTTTCAACAGTACTCTCTCCTTTTATGTAACTCTTTGTAAAATAGCCTCATTATACCATTTGGCTTCTCTCTCAGTCTATCAGTTGGTGTTAGTTTTGTCACACAAAAAAGCTGGAGAAATGGATATCTCCAGCCACTGAAAATCGTTGGATCGAAGGTTAATCTTAAACTAAAAAAGCTTCACGAACACGGTTCCAGAACGGAAAAGGACGGTACCTGGCGAAACTGACCTTCTTCTCCGATACTTGGCAGCGTACTGAAATCAGATCATCTACTGGGATATTGTTATGATCTATCGTGAGTAGTAAGCGCTGATCCTTACATGAAAGAATATCGCAATGGTGATGCTTCGGCAGTAGTAATGGCGACCCCATTGTTCGAAATACACGGTTGTTAATTGAGGCGATTTCAGCAATCTGCAGCGCTTCTATAGATGGGTGAACCATGGCTCCCCCAAGGCTCTTGTTATAGGCCGTGCTACCAGAAGGAGTTGAAATACAAAGTCCATCACCCCGGAACATTTCGAAGGTAACATCATTGATGTCAACTTGAATCATTATAGTTCCATCTACTCCTTTAAGGGTAAATTCATTTAGGGCAATGTGGGACGAAGAACCGGATTTCTTGTGAATTTCCAGCTCAAGTAACGGATATTTCACGATACGAGGTTTCTGAGGCTCTGAATCCTCGGTTCCGCACATGTAGTCGATTAAGGTGGGCAGCTCTTCCGCTTGCCAGTCCGCATAGAAGCCTAAGTGTCCTGTGTGCACACCTACGAAGGCTAGATTGGGGATTTGATCGATAAAGGTATGAAAAGCGTGCAGCATTGTGCCGTCTCCGCCAATAGAGATGACGATTTCGGGAGACTCGGCATCCAGTTGCAGGTCCCGCTCCGCCGCCAGCTTGTGAAACTGCTCGGCAAGTTTGATTGATAGTTCATCACCGCGGTCCAGAACATAATATCTCAAGATGTACAGGCTCCTTTTGTATAATTCAGTCATACACCGATCATAATCAATCTTGACCCGGAACACAATATGTTAATCAACTTCGCCGTACCCATCGAATCATTGCCATGAATACAGGGATAAGCAGTGAGGCTAGAAGTGCAGCAGTTAATAATACGCTCAGCAGGGCGAGGCTTGCCGTGATCCCTGAGGCAGAAGGGGTAAAGGCAACAGAGGCTGGTAATGATACCCATGCGGTAGACAGTCCTGTGTCCATCACAGGGTTCCAGAGCAGCAAGACCAATCCTGACGCGAGTATGGCGTGAATTAGACGTGCAGTCAAAAATGGCAGATACCGCAGCCCGGTACCGTTCAGAATACTTGCCACCTGGGCATGTACAGATAATCCGCCCCAAGAGAGAATGAAGGCAGCTGCCGCTACCTTGAACTGAAGCGGGATGGAAGCTGCGGCTTCACCTGCTGAACGGGCACCGATAGTCACCTCAAAGAATCCGCTAATGAGGGCCTGGGCAAGCTCTGGAGGACCACCTACAAGGGACACTAGATGTCCGGTCATGCTAAAGAGTGAGGATAGGATACCGGCACGGGCTAGCAGTTCCATTAGCACATTGAAGAATACAACCAAACCACCTACGACAATAATAAGCTTTAGCGAGGACTGGATTGCTCCCTTTAGTAGCTCCCCAAAGCTCCGTCCATCTTTGCGCCGAGCCTCCTCCATGGCAAGAAGTGCTCCATGGATTCTTCGAAAACCTTTTTTGGTTGGAACAGAAGGGGCAGTAGAACTAGTTATGGATGGGTCTTGGGATGGGGATCTCTGTTCTTTGCGTCCATGGAACGACATTAGCAAGCCAACAATCAAACCGCTCCCATAGTGGGCAAGGGCAAGGATGAGCCCCAACGATGCGTCTCGAAAAAAACCTACGGACACTGCACCTAACAGAAAGATTGGATCGGAGGAGGTTGTGAAAGCTACTAATCGTTCACCTTCTACTCTGCTAATCAGATTCTGTTCCCGCAGCTTAGCGGTTAATTTAGCGCCAACAGGATATCCTGATACATATCCCATCGCAGCGACAAACCCTCCGCTACCTGGTATACCAAAAAGAGGACGCATTAATGGATCAAGCAGTGCACCGAAGAGATGAACTATTCCTAGGCCTAGCATGATTTCGGATATGACGAAGAATGGAAATAGGGAGGGGAATAACACATCCCACCAGATGGCCAGGCCTCGTAAGGCTGCGCCAAGGGATGCCTCCGGATGAAGCAGCATCAGCAGCATACAGCCCGCCAATGCTAATCCCAGCAGTGGGCCGCCAATCTTTTTAAAAGTCATAATTAACGCCTCCTGATCTATGGTTAGATGTATGCGAAAAGAAGGACAAACAGCACAAAAAAAATAAAGGAAGCGGTTACATGAATCGGTGCTTTTTCGCTTGAAATATGATATTATGTAAATAAGAAATGCACCCTCTGTTACAAGAATAAATGGGATGGAGTGATGGCGATGAGCGTTGTAGCCGGAGTTCTCGTTTGTGCTTTTGTATATGTGATCCGGGTCTCTCTCGTCCCTTCAGGTGATGAGGAATTTCGGACCTACTGACAATAACCTCCAGGCGCTAAACTATAGTTTAGCGTCTTTTTTCTGCCGTTTAGGGGCACTTTCGACGGATATCCGAGCCGTGCTTTTTTTTGGTATAATAACGTAAGAAACGTTTCATTAATATGGAAGAGAGCTGGTAACCTCAATGAATCCAAATGAGAGTATATATGAGAACCTAGGAGGAGCTGAGGCGCTACATCGATTGGTGGAAGTGTTCTATGCCAAAGTGCAGCTTCACCCGCAGCTGGGTCCGTTATTTCCTGAAGACATTTCTCCTGTTCTGGAGAAGCAGTATCAATTCCTGACACAGTTTTTTGGCGGTGGCCCACTGTATTCAGAACTGCATGGACACCCCATGATGAGAGCAAGGCATATGCATATTCCCATTACTCCAGAACGAGCTGAAGAATGGTTGCAGTGTATGAAAGAGGCGCTCGTGGAGACTGGCGTAGAAGAGCCGCTACGTTCCTTCGTGCTTAGTCGCCTTGCGGGTCCCGCACATCATTTTGTTAACATGCCCCAGGAATAATAAGGGACAGGTTGATCCTGAAAGGAATGAGAGTACTTGCCAGACTTAATACCCCTATATTCTATAAAGGTCAAATGTTGCAATTGTGAACATGAATTTTCAACCTCTCGCGTACGCCCTAGCCTAAAAAAGGCTATTCGCCGCGATGCTGATTTTTGCGCATATTACAAAAACGAGAATCCGGATTATTATGTTGTACGTGTCTGCCCGAGTTGTGGGTTTGCCTCTACAGAAAATTCAGCGGACAAGCTGACGGAGCTTCAGCAAAAGGCATTTAATGAACAGGTAGGAAAACGATGGAAGAGCCGTGACTTTGGGGAAAAACGAAGCTGGGAAACTGCACTTGAGACCTATAAACTGGCGCTTCTATGCGCTCAAAGTATTAACGATAAGGATCGAATTATTGCAAGTTTGCTTCATCACATTGCTTGGTTGTATCGGTATCAAGGGAATACAGAGCAGGAACAACGCTTTTTGCGCTATTCATTGGATGAATATGTGAAAGTGTACGAAAAAGATGGAATAGCTGGCAATGATGCCCGGCTCATGTATCTTATCGGCGAACTTAACCGGCGCATCGGAGAGTTCTCTATGGCTGTAATGTGGTTCTCCCGCCTGATTAATGATCAGAAGATTATGGATGCTGCGATGATTCGAGCTGCCAGGGAGCAGTGGGTTGTGCTAAGAGAGCAAATGCGCGGCGAAGCTGTAGATATTGATGCCGATGGATTGCCTTCAGGTTCTTAAAGCTTTACGAACAACAAAAAGCGCAGAAGAGAGTAATGCTCTCGTCTGCGCTTTATAAAAATGGTAAGATTGGGATTTAGATGACCTCTATTTATCGGACTGACCGATCGAATAGGAGGTAATCTCCGTCGTTATCTACAACTGTGGGACTGGCGCTGCAACATGGGAAGACAAGTAGTTTTTTCTTGCCGTCACGAACGATTTGCAATTCTTTTGGCTTCATAGGGAGAAGAACATTCTCCGAGTTGCAGAAAGGGCAGTACTGCACATACATATCGCCTAAAATAATGTCATAAGGCCAGGTATGACTAAAAGGAATCATTGTGAATCCTTCCCAGAAGGAGACTCTTCATTTCCATCCTCAGCTTGCGGTGAATTCTGCTTTTTGGATAGCTCAGCTATTTTTTGTAGCAAAATATGTTGGGGCATATGCATCAAGTGTTCCAGTGGAACGCCTAGTTGCTTGGATAACGTTATGGCTGTTTCCGGTGAAATTTGTAGTGGCTTCATATGGATGCCCTCCTAAAGTTTATCGGCTATGAATGTTCCGGTATCGTTATTCACTTTACCATGGTGTTAAGTCAATTACAAAGAAAACCAAATGAGAGCAAAGGAATGGTGAGAAGAGATGAAACAACCATTATCACTGACTTGGGAACTTGATTCCATATTTCCTGGAGGATCGTCGTCTTCTGAGTTAGAAAGCTTTTTAAAGAATCTTGAGCAAAATATTGCAGCCTTACAGGGTCTGGTGAAGAATGCTGTAGCTCCAACGGATGTTGAGTCTACAAAGACGCTGGACGAGGCTATAGAACTGCTTCAGAGCTGTTCAGGAAGACTTGTTGAGGTCTCTTCCTTCGCTGACTGTCTGGGGGCTCAGAATCAAATGGACAAGGGTGCTGTAAGACTGGCGGCTCGAGTGACAAGTATGCGTGCTGGATTCGAAGGCATTAGCTCACAATTCAGTAATGTGCTTCGTCAGACTACGGACAAGGTATGGACAGAGTGGATGGCACGTCCCGAGATTGCTCCATTAACGTTCGTGCTGAGCGAGAGTCGTGACTTGGCCCGTGAGAAGATGAGTCCAGAATTGGAAAGCTTAGCGCTAGAACTAGCCGTTGACGGATATCATGGATGGAGCGGGCACTATGATACGATTGTAAGCTCGATTAAGATTCCCTTTGAGGATGAAGAAGGAACAAAGCTGCTCTCCGCAGGTCAAGCTTTTAACAAGCTGGATGATCCAGATCCGAAAGTACGTCAATCCATGTTCCGTAAATGGGAAGAAGCGTGGACCGAAGCAGCAGATAACTGTGCGGATACCCTGAATCACTTAGCAGGCTTCCGTCTGAAGCTCTATAAAGGAAGAGGTTGGGAAGATATTCTGAAAGATCCGCTGAACATCAATCGGATGTCACAAGATACTTTGAATGCGATGTGGGACGTGATTACAAATAGCAAGCCTGCACTCGTGACCTATCTTCAGCGTAAAGCTAAGCTGCTCGGACTGGATGCTCTCTCCTGGGTAGATGTCGAAGCGCCAGTGGGCAAATCTTCAGGTAAAATCCCATATGATCAGGCCGCTAAAGATATCGTTACCCAGTTCCGCAAATTTAGTCCGAAGATGGCAGAGTTTGCAGAGCGTGCTTTTGATAATAACTGGATCGAGGTTGAGGATCGTCCGGGAAAACGTCCTGGAGGTTTCTGTACATCCTTCCCTGAGAGTAAGGAATCGCGGATTTTCATGACTTATAGCGGTACAACTTCCAATGTTTCAACCTTGGCGCATGAGCTGGGACATGCTTATCATTCTTATTTGCTGGATGATCAACCTGTATTTAATCAGAACTACGCTATGAACGTTGCAGAGACTGCTTCAACCTTCGCAGAGGTCATTGTGTCTGACGCTCAGGTTAAAGCGGCTAGCAATGCTGAAGAGAAGCTGGCGCTGCTTGAAACGAAAATTCAAAACAGCGTGGCCTTCTTTATGAACATTCACGCTCGGTTCCTGTTTGAGACTCGTTTCTATGAGAAACGTAAGGAAGGCCTTGTAAATGCTGAGGAGCTGTCTGAATTGATGGTGGAAGCACAGAAGGAAGCCTTCTGTGGGGTGCTTTCGGAATACCATCCTCATTTCTGGGCTTCTAAACTGCACTTTTATATCACAGATGTGCCGTTCTATAACTTCCCTTACACCGTTGGCTACATGTTCAGCACAGGCTTGTATCGACTGGCTCTGCAAGAAGGAGCGTCCTTTGCAGACAAATACGATAGCTTGTTGCAAGATACTGGTGTGATGACTTTAGAGGATTTGGTACTTAAGCATCTGGGTGTGGATCTTACGAAGCCGGACTTCTGGCAAGGCGCTACAGATCTGATTGTAGCTGATATTAATGAGTTCTTGGAGATGACGGAGCAATTAGTTTGAAAAAGTCTAAACTAAGACAAATTTAACGGTGGAAAAAACAATAATTTTTCAGCATGAATACGCAAAAGCCCCTGATATAGGGGCTTTTTTTAATGGCGAAATGTCGAAAAATCACGATTTATAAAAAGAAATATGCGAATAATCTATGGATTTCGCGCATCTATAGGGATAATAACCCAATTTTGCCGAATAATGTTGTTTGCCATTTGTTAGTAACCTATAATGAGTCTTAAGCCTTATATAAGGCGCGCTAGAAAACCACTTGGCTATGCTCGCAAAACTAAGGAAGCGCTTACGAAGCCGGTTTTGCGAAGTGAATTCGAACGAAGCTATGCTCACAAAACTTTTAGGAGGAAAAGTAATGCTTAAGACGGAACAACTATCATTAGCGAGACAGATGGATATGGTGTTTAAGGAGCTACAGGAAGAATTATCGGGATTAACTTCTGGTACGGTTTTTGTGCAAATACGAAATAACATGATCGGAAAATTCGGGATACGACATAATCCTCTTTCTGGGCGAAGCGGGGGATTCACTGATGTGAAAGAAGGGATGACAGATGGACAGCAGTCTTCTTTTCGACTAATGGCGCTGGAAAGTCTGAAATACAAGCGGCGTTGGACGCATGGTGAGATATCTTATGAATTCGCCATTAGACAGGGAATGGTGATTGTAGATGCTACATTGGAGTCCAATTATAATATGGCGAATCTAATGATTCGTTCGCCTCGTAATGCCTATGCTGAAAGTTCCGAAAAGTTTTTTGGTTAAGCGTTGTTTACATAAAATTTCAATAATTGTGAAAATCAAAAACCCTCCCACGACTTCAGAAAGAAGTGTAAGAGGGCTCAAAAGCTACTCGGCTTTAGGCTTTTTTAAAATATAAGAAAGTATAAGTTTCGCACAATACTTTATGTCTTATATTTCTCGCTTAAATGCGTAGCGTCCTAGTGAGGACGCCGAAGGCGTTTATGCTTGATATACCCTAGCCGGATAAAACACTTAAGATAACGTTGTTACTGACGACCAGACAGTTGTTGTTCTGCCAGTTGTACTAGACGTTTAGTGATGTAACCGCCCAGAGAACCAGTTTCGCGAGAAGTGTAGTTCCCGTAATAACCGTCAGCTGGGATCGTTACTCCAAGCTCCTGTGCTGCTTCATATTTCAACTGTTGCAATGCCGCTGTTGCTTGAGGAACGACCAGGTTATTGGAACGACTGCTACGACCTTGACCTGCTTGACCCATGTGTGTCACCTCCTTCGCCCGTTGTGAAGATAGTATGAGCGCTAAGAGGTTAATTCATGCATCTCTTCGAAAGGTTTCAAGGATGGTAATTATTAGTGAAATAATAGTGAGGATAGGAATTCTTTATTATTAGGAATTTCACACAAAAAATCGGTCTTGCCTTACGAAATCGCAAGGCAAGACCGATATAATGTATATCTGCTTTAAATCTCAGGATAGATCATTTCCAGCACGGTGGATAGATTCTGACTCTGACCGGGTTCTATCGTTAAAAGACCTGTGAAGGAAGCATCCTCGGATACATTCGGTGCATTGGCGAGCCACGTATAAGGCTCAATGCACAGAAATTGATCTGCTGGCCCTTTGGTATATAGCACCCAGTGACGGAATAGATTCTCGTCGGCAGTATAACGAAGGCCATAACCATCATCGCGTAATAATAAAGCTTCTACAGGCTGTTTTTCTCCTATACGTAGAGCAGTATCAAAATTAGTTCCCTGTATGTTCATTCCGGTGTTCAAGGCTTCCAGATCACCAAGTGGAATTAGATTGCCGCTAGGGAGCAATTCATCGTTCAGTTCATAAATACTATTTACCGGGAGCTTAAGATTCCAGCGCTCAGGTTCTCCATCAATCATAAACCAGGTATGATAACCGATCCCAAAAGGAATTCGATGATCTCCAAGATTTGTAACCTTTAAAGTTTGGGTAAGCCGGGCTTCCTGAAGCCTAAACGTCATTTCGAATTTAAGTGGGATAGGGAATTGCTCCATCCAGTGTGGATCATCTTCCGTTCGGAATTCAGTAGTGACCGCGCAACCATCCTCATCTTCTTCAATATCGCTGACACACCAGGCCTGAGTTCGGTGTAGACCATGAATATGATTGTCATTAGCGGTATTCTGGTCGAATTGATAACTTGTACCCTCGAACTGAAATTGGCCCTTACGAATTCTTCCGGGTGGAAATAATAGCGGCATGCCAAAATGGTAAGGTTTTTGCATAAAGAAAGCTTGATCGCTTTCATCAGGCTGCCGTAGAATTTCCCGTTGTTTCTTTACATCAAACAATGAAATCACGTTATTTCCTAGTCGCGGCAAAAGCGTGACTTCCAGTTCACGGCTGTGCAAAATATAAGTATCATAACCGCCCCACTGCCCTTTGGTCACCTGTTTCATGAGATATGCTCCTTTATCGTAACTGTAATCGAATTGAACATGGATAACCTTATCATAACAGATTTATACGGTAGTGGTTAAGTGATTTGACAACTTCTCTTTATGGTTCTATGATGAAGGCATTAATTCATGATGATAATGTGATGACGGGGACAAGTAGGCAGGCATTGCTCCTTCAGAAAGCCGGTGGTTGATGCGAACCGGTAGGACAAACCTGATGAATGGACCCCTGAGCGCCGAGCTTGAACGGGAGCTAGATGCCCTAGTAGACCGGCCGGATCTTTCCCGTTAACGGAAGACTAAGGCTGTTTTTTTTCTTGTTCAGACAAGATTAAGCAGCGAATAAGGGTGGCACCACGGTCTCACGTCCCTTGCGGATGAGGCTTTTTTTGCGTTCTCGGAAACTTAGAAATGACATCAAACGGAGGTCTATATTATGAAAAAAGTAATGTCAGGCATTCAGCCGAGCGGTTCACTTACACTGGGGAACTATATTGGAGCTCTGAAAAATTTTGTGAAGCTGCAAGATGATCATCAATGTTTCTTCATGGTTGTCGATATGCATGCGATCACTGTAGCACAAGATCCTGCGGCACTGCGTGAGCAGTCAGAGTCCGTAGCGGCCCTCTTTATTGCAGCGGGAATTGATCCAATACGTTCTAATGTCTATATGCAGTCCCATGTGCCACAACACGCAGAACTGGGCTGGATCATGACGACACTTACAGCAATGGGCGAGCTGGAGCGTATGACCCAGTTTAAAGATAAATCATCAGGTAAAGATTCTGTTGGCGCTGGTTTATTCGTCTATCCTTCCTTGATGGCAGCAGATATTCTTGTTTATAATGCGGATCTTGTGCCAGTTGGAGAAGATCAGAAACAACATTTGGAGCTGACTCGTGATTTAGCTGGCCGCTTCAATAATCGTTTTGGCGAATTCTTTACGATACCGGAGCCGTACATTCCAGAGGTGGGTGCACGTATTATGTCTCTGGATGATGGCACCAAAAAAATGAGCAAAAGCAGTCCTAACGCAGGCAGCTACATTGCTCTGTTAGATTCACCGGACGTAATCCGTAAAAAAATCAGCCGTGCAACGACTGATTCAGGACGTGAAGTGATTTTTGATCCAGCTAATAAGCCAGAGATCAGTAATTTGATGAGTATTTATTCCGAATGTTCTGGAATGACACTGGCGCAAATTGCCGATCGTTATGAAGGGCAAATGTATGGCGGCTTTAAGAAGGATCTTGCTGAAGTGGTTGTATCTACGCTTGAGCCTTTACAACAAAGATATAATGAAATTCGTAGCTCGGGTGCGATCACAGATATTCTTGCAGAAGGTGCTGATCGTGCGCGCATTGTTGCAACAGAGACGCTGAATGGAGTTAAAGAGCGAATGGGATTTCTGCCAGCCCGTTAATCTAATCAACGCTTAGGCTTTCCTGCTTGCGTCTGATCTTGGCCTTGAGGATAAATCCCCAGCCAATATTCATGACACAGAGAAATCCGAGCAGAAGTGCCAACCAAAAGCTATAACTGATCGCGATTGAAGCGGCAGTAAGAATAAGAATAGAAGAACAAGCGAACCAAAGTGAAAGTCCTTTACCCATTAGGAGAGCCTTCCTTTCTATGTCTGCTAAAATGAATCCCGGAGTATGATAATAATACTCCGGGATTTTTTGTGATTATAGAATAGATCTCTGCGTAAGTCTACAGTTTCATCGTAAAGAACCAGGGTCAATAGAAAAACGTTTGTCGAGCTTCTCGCTGCTAAGCCAACCCACATAAGTATTTAAAGGCCGATATTGATTGTCCATCACTAATACAGCCACAAATGGATATTGTTTGCGATGTAAATAACGCACGTCCCCCCAACGTACCATATATCCTGAAGGAAGTTCCTCCACTTCGGCTACTGCATAAGAGGTGAAGTATAGAAAGGACTGAATATCAGGGTGCGACTTGGATCTCTCCACAGCGGGATGATTCGAGCATACAGCATGTTTAAACCACTCCAGTCGATTATTGACTAACTGCCCAACATTATAGCTACCATCTTTTTTTACTTTTACTACATTCCAGCGCTTTAGTGAAATTGTAGGGATTACAATATAACGTTCGCCGGCATTATGATGTAAATCCTTGAGTTTGATATTACGCGTAAGGCGTGCGTGAACGACGGTTCTCCAAATATAATAAAGAATAGTACAGGCATACAGCGTAATAAATAAAGGTTGCGGTGGAACGATACCGGTGATCCAGAGAAGGATGGCTGCGATATGGCTACCAAATATAAACGGGTCAAAAATGTGGATGATGTTCCATGCAATCCATTTCTCCGTGAATGGACGTGCAGCCTGAGTGCCATAGGTATTAAATAGATCAGAAAATACGTGAACACCTACGCCAATGAAGCTCCAGAGTGCGATGTGGCTTAGGGCTTGTAAATCAGTAAAACCAAATAAGGGCCCTAATACGAAGGAAATCAGGGCGGGCCACAGAATTAGAAAGGGTAGGGAATGTGTAATTCCTCGGTGATTACGAATATACAACGCATTGTCCTTCAGTCGTAGCGCAGTATCAGCATCAGGAGCCTGAGAGGCGAGCACTGTTGCCAGCATAACAGCCCCAGCCAGTTTCGGATCAGAAGCAACGATGGGATCAACGAAGGAAAGCCCGGCTAAGCCTAGGCCCATAACTAAATGTGTAGCAGTATCCATTGGTCAGTTCTCCTTTGTTGTTCGGAAGTTCTCTATTAATAATTACCCAAATACCGCTCAGGTTATTAAGGGGATTGAAAGAAATATTAAATAAATATTGTCACGTAATTGTCGAATTCATGAACTTACTGCCCCATGACTGTCAAAGTCTTCATGGGTTTGTTATGATAAAGTTAACAGCGAAGTTTTAAATACTTCGGTAAGAACGTTAGATTTTCGTTTAGAAGGAGGATCATTAGGTGTGGACAATCATATAACATTTCAAGCTTCTTCCGATTCTGCAGCCATGTCTGCAAAATCTCCACCGGAAGGTGCTAGCTGGCGTGATTTCATTGCTGTAACAAAACCCGGTATTATCCGATCTAACCTTATTGCGGCCTTTGCGGGATATTGGTTGGCCTCGGGTTGGGATGTTCATTACGGCAGATTAGTTCTGACTCTGCTCGGTACAATGCTGGTTATGGCTTCGGCCTGCGTTTTTAATAACTATTTCGACCGTGATCTGGACATGAAGATGGAAAGAACCCGTGAACGGGGACTTCCTACAGGACGACTGAAACCAAACACTGTATTATTATACGCCATTGGGCTTGGTATTGCAGGTTTGTTCGTGCTGTTTGCTTTTTCTGGTATGCTTGCCGGTCTGTTTGGAATTGTTGGCATGTTCGTTTATGTAGTAGTATACACCCTTTGGTTGAAGCGGACATCAACATGGAGCACCTCCGTAGGTGCGATTTCTGGAGCAATGCCCCCGGTAATTGGTTATGTTGCGGTTTCAGGAACGGTTGATCTAGGCGCTTGGCTGATCTTTGCCATGTTGTTTCTATGGCAACCCCCTCACTTCTGGGCTTTGGGGATAAGACGTAAAGAAGAATATAGAGCGGCAGGATTTCCGTTGTTACCTGTAGTTAAAGGGACGCGACGTACGAAATTTCAGATGATTCCTTATGTAGCCCTTTTGCTGCCTATTCCAGTGTTAATGTACGCGTACGATTACGCAGGCATATTTTTTCTAATCATTTCATCAGCGTTGTCCTTGGCTTGGTTAGTATTGACCTTGATGGGCTTTAAGGCTAAGGATGATGAGGTCTGGGCGAAGAAAAATTTCCTCTTCTCCATTAACTACCTGACAGTTAGTTTGATCGTACTTGTATTGAATACGATTCACGGTTAAGAAGAGGGAGGGTATACGTGTCCGTGCAAACCTTTAAGCGTTATAAATGGACTTGGCTTCTGCTAATACTTGCTTTGATTATGGCTGGTTATCTGGCATTTAACTCTTTGAATTTGGGAAAAGAAAAATTGCCAGTAATCGGAGAAGTACAGGACTTTTCTCTTGAAAATGTGAATGGAGACCAGGTTACTCTGGCTGATACACAAGGTAAAGCACGGCTGGTATACTTCTTTTTTACGCAGTGTCCGGATGTATGTCCTATAACTACGTTTTTATTATCTCAGACACAGAAAATTATGGTCGAGGATGGCAGCTTTGGTAAAGATACGGAGTTTGTTTCTATCTCTTTTGATCCGAAGAATGATACTAGGGAAGCTATTAAGACTTTTGCAGACCGTTTTCAGGCGAATTATGATGGATGGTATTTCTTGCGGGGGGATCAGGAAGAAGTTCGTAAGTTAGCGACGGATTCTTTTAAAGTATTAATCGCAGGGAATTCGAAAGAAAATTTCGTGCATGCCAACCGTATAGCGCTAGTTGACCGAGATAATCGACTTCGTGCATTGTATGACGCAGGAGATACGGAGAATGTAACTCCTGAATTTCTTGCCGATCAGCTGAAGGAATTGGCTCGGGAATAGACATTAAACATTAAAAACGCCTTTTTCGAATCCCTTTTTATTGAGGGGATAGCGAAAAAGGCGTTTATACTTGTTTCAGCTAATATGGAAGTGGTTCAGGGTAGACGATGAAATCTTCCAATCCAGCTTTTTCGAGCTGAGTGATGTTATATTCATCAGGAGTCCCTTCCACACCAGCATATCCGCGACGAGTATAAATGTGATCAGCATCAGGGAAGGCATCCCGGAGCACACCGCGTATTTTTTTTCCAGAGCTGTCGTTATCTAAATAAAGGAATACTTCTCCATCTCCTACTTGTTGCCGGAGGGACTCTAATTTTAGTGTATTTAATGTACCAAAGGTACATAGGATTTCTACTTCCGGTACCAGCACGCGTCGTAATCTGCTGCGATCGTTCTTACCTTCGACAATAATCGTTATGGACATTAGCTGACAATCACCTCCGGGATGGATCCAAGCTTCAGGCTCATTATAGTTTACCGAAGGACCGCCATTTTTAACAACTGTTTCTGCAGGAAAGTCTTCATTCCCCGGGAAATGTCGTAAAAGCAAAGAATCATGCGGCTCGCCCGTTCCATTTGGAAGTGAGGTTCGATAGTTTTCCTGTGTTTTTAGGTGGAAGAAGAAGCAAGGCTACCATTAGTAGTATAAAGGCTATGAAGTAAGGAGAAACGAAGGACCTTAGCTGTCCAGCAGCCACGGGCCCAGCGAATGCACCAAGTGACATGGCTATCGACTGCATGGAGAAAGTCCGACCCATTCGCCCAGGGCCACCGAGACTAATGAAGAGTGATGCCATTGCAGGAAATAACACTCCTTTGGCTGCACCGAGCACAAAAAGAATCGCAGCAGTCGGAATTCTGTGAAATGAGGCAAGTGCAAAGAAGCTGATGGCCATTCCCAGTAATGCCGCTGCTATTCTTCCCCCCGGAGAAAGACGGTTCAGGAAGAGCATGCTGAGCGTTACCAAAGCACCTAAACTGAGGAGTGACAGTAATATACCTGTGGAAAGGATACTGTTACTCCCTGTTTGAGATAGTGGGAGCTCGAAAAAGAGAACACCTTGTGAACAGGAAACGAAAAAAGGTAAAAGGTAATACCGTTTGGATACCAGATCATCATCTTTCGCTGGAATAGAAGGTTTATCTGGAACTTTTAATGTTGATTGCGCTGAGCTTAGCGGCTTTAATATATGTCTCGAATGTGCAGGTACACTAAAAAAAGCCATGATTCCTGTTGCGATAAGGAGCCATCCAAGTGTGGTGAAGGTGCCAGAGTAGCCGGCTTTTGCTACGATAAAAGCTCCTGCAGCAGGCGATACAACTGAAGCTAACGTATGAACGATACCATGTCCGGACATATATTTCCCCTGCTCTGTGGCATCCGATGACAAAGAAGCCAGTAACGTCATACAGGCTGGAGAGAGAAAAGCGAGCACGAATCCACTTGCTGCTCTTAGCATTAGCAGATGCCATGGAAGCTGTACATGAGCTTGCAGCAGTAGGATAGCTCCCGCTGCGACAAGGCTGAAGACGATGTAGCGGCGGGAGCCATTACGATCGACGAGTACGCCTGCAAGCAGATTGCCGGGAAGGTGGGTCAACGAGTACATGCCCATCATCCAGCCAATAAAGGTGGGTCCTGCACCAAGAGAGATGGCAAAGGGCGTAAGGACGGGATACTGAGCATGTAAATCGAAGAACGCCAAAAAGAGAAATAAGTATAGCCATAGCGCAGTTTTCACAGGGAAACACCTCCGAGAGCCACCTACAGCACAAGTGAATGCAGGACGGCGTAATAATGAAGAACCAATTCTTAAGCACTACTTGTACTTTACGTGGGACAGAGAGGGCTTATACCGCTTTTTTAAATCCGCTAGTAGGTATACCTTTTACGGAGGGTGGAACCATGAATTATGATGGGTATTCATGTATAATAATTAATATTGGCGTTATGTCTATGGGAAGAGAGAATCCTTGGGACGAAACTAGGCGATAGGGGTGTTGTGAGATTGATGGATCCAGAGGTATGGTCACAGTTTATAAGGGAAAATTGGCTAGTTATTGTAATTGCGCTTGTCCTGCTGTTTGCGGTTGTTAATTTGGTCAAAACCGTTCTGAAATGGGCGATTGTCATTGTGATTGTTGTAGGTTTGTTCATCTATAGTGGTGTTACAATGGACCAAATTGGTAACGCTGTGAATAAGGTGGCAGATGGAACGGTAAGCACGCTAAAGAAGGAAGCGCAAGAGGTTATGCTTAAAGAAGCGCAGGATGCGAAGTACACTTCAAATGGAGACGGGACCTTTACGATTACAACGCCGAATATTGAAGTGAAGGGCGCAGCGGGTGAAGATAAAGTAGAGGTTACTTTCCGTGGTGTTAGTCTTGGAAAGTGGAGTATTACAGATACGACAAAAACATTTATCGAGGAAGCCCGAAAACATCAATAATAGGCTTGGATTCAAAAATATAACATGCGAGCAAGCACGCGACTGAAAGGAGAGAGCGGATATGATAAACGGATGGATGACTAGTGTGAGTGATGCTAATATCATCTCCATCGCCCTCCTGCTGGTTGTAGTCTTCTCTCTATTGCAAGGCTGGAGCAGAGGTTTCTCAAGCGCTACCGGAAGATTATTTGGGCTGCTGGGAACAGGATTATTTACTATAGCATCTTTGATATTAGCTATTCCAGCTGCAGCCTACCTCAATCCCTATGTAGAGACTTGGGCATCGGGGATTAGTCTGCCTGATACGAAGCTTACACAGTGGCAGCAAATTTATTATACGGCGGTGTCTGTGTTATCAGAATCACCGCTAGTTCGATTTCTATTGTTACTCCTGATTTCTTATCTGTTGATTCGTATGCTCTTAGGATTGTTATCCATGTTGCTTCCTTTTCCACAATTGCGGCGTACTAAGAAGTTTAAAGACAGAAAGATTACGCAGGTAAGCCGTATGGGAGGAGCAATAGTTGGATTAATTATCGGTTTAATGCGTAGTCTGGTAATTGTTCTTGCTCTTTTCATCTGTGTTGGATTAAATCCGGAGAGTGGATTTAGTCGTTATGTGGAGTCCTCTCCAATCTATAGTCAGAGTGCTGCTGCTGTATTTGAGCCTATTGTTGGTGAGACTGTGCAGAAGAAGCTTCCTATTCTGACGAAGACCGTTGCAGCAGAGATGAATGATATCCTTCGCAGAAAATATGAGGTTATCGATCATGAAATTCCTCAGGATATTATAGGAGCGGCAGAAGACATTGTTGGACAAGCGCAAGATGAAGAGAAAAAAGCGAGACTTCTCTATGATTGGGTAGGTACACGCGTGACTTACGATTATGCTAAAGCTGAGAATTATTTGCAAAACAGGGTCTGGCATGAACAGACACCACAGGATACATTCGACACTCGGCAAGGGGTGTGTATAGACTATGCCCGACTGTACGCTGTAATGGCTCGTTCACAGGGCTTGCAGGTACGGGTTGTAACAGGTCAGGGTTATGATGGACGTGGCGGGTATGGTGCACATGCTTGGAATGAAGTATATATAAGTGATCGGCAAGCTTGGATCCCGCTCGATCCGACTTGGGCTAGTAGTGGAGATTGGTTCAATCCGAAGGATTTTGATGAAACGCATATTAGGGAGAACGCCCTCTGAGTGAGGGCGCTGAACTCCTGGGGTGTGGTACAATAAACTCAAGTAACATCAGTTCTAACTTAAATGCGAGGGCATGCTCACAATAAGCAGCTAAGAACTCACCTTCACCATAAGAGTAATGTCTCAGGCAAAGGTATGTCAGACATTTTTTTAAAATATAAGAAAGTATAAGCACTATACTTTATGTCTTATATTTCTCGCTTAAACACTTACCGTCCTTATAAGGATGTTCAAGGCGTTTATGCTTGTAGAAGGAGAGAAAGCTGGTGAGTTTGTTTGGTAAGCAGCCCCCGCCTAAGGACGGGATATCTTCAAGAAATTCTGTAGGTCTGAGACTGAATATTTTTTTCTTCGGCACTTTTTTTATTTTTTGTATTATTATCGTACGTCTTGCAGGTTTACAGTTTACTGAGGGAGCTCTGTTGAGTGAAGAAGAAACGAGCCGGGAAACGAAAATTGTTCCGCTCACAGCGATGCGTGGGATTATTTTCGCTGCCGAAGGAGAGCAGATTGCCTATTCAACACCTACGGAGTCGCTTTACCTTACATTAACTAAAGATTATACAGCTAGAACGACAGATAAAGTAACGGGTGAGACCACACTTACGGAGAAGGCGAAGAACAACTCCGATATGCTTGCGGCAAGGCTTGCGGCTGATTTTGCTAAATATGGAGATCCGAATGCACCGAAGCTGACGCAGCAAGATATCTTGGATTCATTAGATTTAGATTTCAAAAAGTATTTAGGTTATGTGCCGCGACGGATCAAGACTGGATTAATTCCCGAGGAAATAGCCTATTTCATGGAGCATAAAGACAATTATCCGGGGCTAACGATCGTGGAGGAGAGTGTTCGTCACTACGATAAAGATACGGTAGCGGTACAGACAGTCGGCTTTGGAAAGCCGTTTAAATCGACTGAAGATATAGCGATGTATAAGAATGTCCGTAGTGAAATGAAAAAAGATTCTCCCCCTGGACTTATGTATAAAGCAGAAGAATATGTGGGGTTTGATGGTTTGGAAATGCAGTATCAACGAGAGCTACGAGGAGAAAATGGTTATCAGGTCATTTCGGTGACTCCTCAGAATATGGCTGAGAAGGTTGAACAGAACGTTGCTCCTGTAAAGGGTAATAATATTTGGATGACCATTAATAAGAAGATTCAGATGAAGACAGAACAGGCCATATTGGATCAGATTAAATGGCTACATACCAATGCAGTTCAAGGCGAGACGCATCCAGATGCTTTAACCGGATACGCCGTAGCAATGGAAGTGCAGACTGGAAATATTGTCGCCATGGCAAGCATGCCGGATTACGATTCAAATGTATGGACCAAAGACTCCTTACCAACACCTGTCTGGAATAAAATTATGAATAATCATCTAAACGGTACGATAACTTCGAATTCATCTGGTAGATCAGGTCATGACTTTAGTTCACTTGTGTTTATGGGATCTACGATCAAACCATTAAGTGTGTTAATTGGTTTAAATGAAGGTTTTTTTAATACCTCAACAACCTATTCAGATGTGGGCATTACTTATTTTGGTAAGGATAATAAATCATCCGTAAGAAATTCATCAGGTCACGTATACGGCCCGCTTGATCCAGCTAAGGCCATTAAGGAATCTTCTAACGTATTTATGATTGATATGGTGGGTAAGCAGCTCTACAAGAATTATCCGGGAGATAAAGGCATTGAGGTATGGGACAAATATATGAAAAAGTTCGGACTGGGTGTATCTACTAAAAGTGGTCTCCCAGGTGAATCACCAGGCCAGATTAACTATACTGATCTTAAGGCTGCAGGCAGCTCGCAGGCTGCACTTATCTATGCTTCTTTTGGCCAACAGGGCAGTTATACTACACTGCAGCTTGCCCAGTATGCTTCTACTCTTGCTAATGAAGGGGTGCGTATTAAGCCTCAACTTGTTAGTAAGATCACGGATGCACAAGGTAAGTTGGTTAAGGAATTTAAAAGAGAAGTGCTTAATACAGTAACGTTTGACAAATCCTACTGGAAAGAGATCAAACAGGGGATGAGCAGTAAAGTTAGTGCCTTTGATGATTTTCCTTATGATTTTGCACGTAAGACAGGTACCTCTGAAAAAACAGACAGAAAAAATATAAACCGCGATAATGGGGTGTTTATTGCCTTTGCTCCGCGAGAAAATCCGAAGCTGGCCGTAGCGGTTGTTATACCAGAAGGAGGCTTTGGCTCCAACAGCGCTGCTCCGGTGGCTCGTAAAATTTTTGACGCCTATGATTGGGAATATGGGCTCGATGGTGTGCCGAAAAAGAATGTTGCTCCTGCGTCAGACCCCGTTCAAGAATAATTAGAGAAAAAGGAGAGAAATAAACTGTGAGTTTTTTCCGTAAGCAGGCCTCACCTCCAGATGAGACCAACAGTAAAAGTTCCATAGGCCTGCGACTCAACGTGTTTTTCTTTAGCACGTTTGCTATATTTTGCGTAATTATTATACGCCTGGCTGTGTTGCAATTCGTGGAAGGACCAACTTTAACAGAAGTGGAGACAAGCAGAGATACCAAAAATGTACCCCTTGCATCCATGAGAGGTGTAATTTATGCTGCTGAAGGTGAGAAGTTAGCGTACTCTACGCCGGTTCAATCGCTGTATATTACACTCAATAAGGAGTATACCGCTAAGCAAACAGATAAAATGACCGGTAAAACTACCCTAACTCCAGAGGCTAAAGCCAAGTCAGATGCATTGGCAGCCAAGCTGGTAGCTGATTTCAATAAATATGGTGATCCAAAAGCTGAGAAGATGACAGAAGAAGATGTGATTGACGCACTGGATTTATATTTCCGGAAATCACTTGGCTTTATGGCACGGCGAATTAAGGCTGACCTGACTACTCAGGAAGTGGCCTATTTCATGGAACATAAGGGAGAATACCCAGGCCTTGAAATTGTCGAGGAAAGCATTCGTCATTACGATAAAGATACGGTTGCCGTACAGACGATAGGTTATATCAAGCCTTTTAAATCAGCAAACAGCCTTAATATTTATAAGAATATCTTAAATGCTATGAAGAACAATCCGGAGCCAGGACTAACTTACAAGGACGACGAATTTGTCGGATTTGACGGCCTGGAGCTGCAGTATCAGAGAGAGCTTCGGGGACAAAACGGCTATCAGGAAATCTCCGTCAATCCACAGAACATGGCAGAGAAAGTCGAACGTGTAGTCCCTCCTGTCAAAGGCAATGACGTCTGGACAACCATTAATAAGAACATTCAGATGAAGACAGAGCAGGCGATTATGGATCAGATTAAGTGGCTGCATTCCAATCCTGTACAGGGTAAAACGCATCCTAATGCTTTAACTGGTTACGCTGTAGCGATGGAAGTCGATACGGGGAATATCGTCAGTATGGCGAGTATGCCGGACTACGATACGAATATTTGGACATCGGGATCCTTATCCACAGATGTCTGGAACAGTATTATGGACAACTATCAGAACGGTACCATTAATCCGATTTCTTCAGGGACGTCAGGTAATGGACTTAGGTCTGTACTGCTACTAGGTTCAACGATTAAACCTTTGAGCGTACTCGTGGGTTTGAATGAAGGTCTCTTTACAACCTCAACTTACTATTCGGATAGAGGTTTCGCGGCTTTTGGTAAAGCAGGTCATGAAACCAAGGTAAGAAACTCTGGAGGACACGTATACGGTTCTATGGATCCAGCAAGAGCGATTGAGAAATCCTCGAATGCGTTCATGGTGGACATGATCGGTAAACGATTGTATGACAAATACAAAAGTAAAGGCGTAGATATCTGGGATAAGTATATGAAAGAGTTTGGCCTTGGTGTATCCACGGGAAGTGGTCTGCCAAATGAATTCTTAGGACAGATTAACTATACCAATATAGAGGCTGCGGGTAGTGCACAAGCGGCACTTGTTTATGCTTCTTTCGGCCAACAAGGTAGTTATACGGTGTTGCAGCTTGCCCAATACGTAGCTACACTTGCTAATGAAGGACAGCGGATCAAACCTCAGCTAGTTAGCAAGATTACAGATGCTGACGGAAAAGTAGTCAACGAGTTCGGTCGTGAGGTCATAGATGAAGTAACAGCCTTCGATAAATCCTACTGGAAAGAAATTCAACAGGGTATGCGAAGTGAAGTTAGTGCTTTCTCTGATTTTCCTTATGATTTTGCTCGTAAGACGGGAACATCCCAACAAGTGGCAAAGGGCCAAATACGCGATAATGGTGTATTTATTGCCTATGCCCCACGAAATAATCCTAAGCTGGCAGTAGCCGTAGTCATTCCAGAAGGGGGCTTTGGTTCCCAGAGTGCTGCGCCGGTCGCACGCAAAATTTTTGATGCTTATGATTGGGAATATGGACTTGATGGCGTTCCGAAGAAGAGTCTACAGTCAGGTAATAATACGAATGATCCTGCGAATGAAGGAACAACTACAGGTACTCAGTAACTTTGACTCTAAGGTGAATAATGATTAAAAAATAAACAGCTGCTCTATTGAGAGCATAAAAGAATGGAGGGGTGGCAATGACTGCCAAATACCGCCTGCTTGCTTTGGATATGGATGGAACCCTACTGAATGATGAACAGATTATTACACCTACAACGGTGAAATGGCTTCAAAAGGCGGTCGACGCAGGCGTTCACGTCTGTCTGTCGACGGGCCGGGCTTTTACAAGTGCATTTCCATATGCTGAGCAGCTTGGACTAGTAACACCTATGATTACTGTGAACGGTAGTGAGGTATGGCGAGCGCCACATGAAATTTATCGGCGATCCTTGATGGACCCTATGCTGGTACAACAAATGTATGAACTTGCTAAAGAAGATGACATTTGGTTCTGGGCCTATTCTACAGAAAAAGTCCACAAACAGGATAACTGGGATGGGGATGTAACGGGCAGAGAATGGCTTAAATTCGGTTATCACACCGAAGATGATGATCTTCGTCATAAGCTGCTGCTTCGTCTTCAAGATATGGGTGGATTGGAGATTACGAACTCCTCTCCACATAACCTGGAGATTAACCCTCTAGGAGTGAATAAAGCAGCCGGAATCATGGAAGTCTGTAAGCTGCTAGGACTAGACATGTCCCAAGTTATAGCGGTTGGTGACAGCCTCAACGACCTTGCAGCGATTCAGCAGTCAGGGCTTGGGGTTGCCATGGGCAACGCTCAGGAGACGGTTAAAGAAGAGGCTGACGCTGTGGTGGCTTCTAATAATAATGATGGAATTGCAGAAGTCATTCAAAAATATATTTTTAATAAAGCTATTGCGAAGTGAATCCATAGAGCATATTTGCTATTAGGAGGTTAAGTATTGACGATCCTGGGTTGGATTCTTATTATTGCTTTATTTGCCGTAGGGCTAGCCGGGGCTGTGTATCCTATACTGCCGGGTGCACTTGCGATTTATCTTGCTTTTTTCGTATATGGCTGGTTCTTTTCTTTCGAGCCTTTTGGTGTTTGGTTCTGGATCATTCAAACGCTGATCGTTGCAGTTCTATTTATTGCTGATTACGTTGTAGGAGCGTGGGGCGTTAAGAAATTTGGCGGCTCGCGTTCATCGATTATCGGGAGTACAATCGGGCTAATCATTGGTCCTTTTGTAATCCCAGCCTTTGGACTTATTATCGGTCCGTTTCTGGGTGCCTTTATAGGAGAATTGATCGTGGGTTCTTCCCCAGCTAAAGCTGCCAAAGTAAGTGTAGGATCAATACTTGGGTTGTTTAGTAGTACTGTTGTCAAAATTGTGCTACAAATTATTATGGTCGTCCTCTTTTTTATATGGGTCGTCCGGTTTTAATTTTAACAGTGAAGAAGGGGAAATGGTTTGTCCAAGAAAGAGTCTTTCGTAAAAGGCACGCTTATCCTTGCTGCTGCAGCGTTGGTGGCAAGGGTACTCGGGCTTGTTCAGCGGGTGCCGCTGGATCATATTTTTGATGATGTGGGGAGAGCATCATTTGGGGTATCGAACAATATCTATTTAATGCTGCTCACCGTGGCTACAGCAGGTATTCCAAGTACGCTCAGTAAAATGGTCTCCGAGCGGTACGCTCTGAATCGTCCTGAAGAGGCGAGACAGGTGTATCATGCAGCATTGCTATTTTCAGTAGCAGCAGGGGTAATCATGACGGCCTTGCTGTACATAGGCGCTCCGTTCTATGCGACACATATTGCTGATGTACCAGAATCAGCGATGGCAGTTAGGGCTATTGCACCTGCGCTTTTACTTTTTCCGGCAATTGCCATGATGCGTGGATATTTTCAAGGGCGCAACAATATGATGGCTGGTGGTATTTCACAGATTGTAGAGCAGTTCGCTCGCGTACTAGTCGCTATTTTACTAGCTTATATTCTATTACAGCAGGGATATAACAATACAACTATCGCTGCAGGAGCATCCTTCGGTAGCGTAATTGGTAGTATTGCAGCATTTGGCGTCATGATTTATTTTGCAATCAAGCTGCGCCGAGAGGATAAACAGCAGGGATTAAATTACGATACTACTCAAAAATTGCCGATTTGGGGAATTTACAAGGATATTTTCACACTATCGATTCCGATTGTGCTCTCTTCACTTACGATTCCCGTAGTGAATGTGATTGATACTTCTTTGGCTGTTCCACTGCTTATCGATCAGATGGGTAGAGAGAGTGCAACAGCAGCTTTGGGTATACTAACCACGCGTGCTCAAAGTGTGGCCGGAATTCCGCCAGTACTAGCCATTGCGCTAGGTACCTCGCTGATTCCAATCATTTCTGCTGCCTATGCCCGTCGTGATGAGGTGCACTTGAAGAAGCAAATTACACTTGCTTTGCGGATTTCTATCCTGACAGGGATGCCAATTGTGTTGGCGCTTGTGGCTGCAGCCTATTCTGTGAATGGGTTACTGTTCAGTAGCTTGGACGGAAGTGGAATTGTGGCGATGCTTACGATTGGAACGATCTTTCAGATCACCATGATGACGACGAACTCAATTTTGCTCGGTATGGGCAAATCACGTATTTCAATGTATTATGTGCTAGTGGGTATTATTGTTAAATTAGTCGCAAGCTTCTTACTAAGTAAAGTATTTGGGATTTATGGGATTATCGGCGCAACAGCACTTTGTTTCGTTGTCATTACTATTCTTAACTTACGGATGCTGAAATCCATTGTATCTTTCGAAATTATGGGTAAACGGTGGGGAGGCTTCGCAATTTCGGTTCTTGTGTCCGGTGGTATTGGTTTTGGTTTGAACCAAGCTGGAATTCTGTTAACAGATCTAATGCCTGCACGTCTGGCGTTTCTGATCACTTGTCTTGTTGTAGGGGCCGCAGTTGTTGTTATTTATCTGGTCATGCTTATTGTACTGGGTGTGCTTACTAAACAGGAAATCTCCAGTTATCCGCGTGCATTGCAAAAATTGTTGAATCCGCTGATGAAATTACAGCCTGCGCGTGTTCGTATGAGAGAATAAGTTTGACTTCTGCATGACATTTTGCTTCACTTAAAGAATAGAAATTTGACAGATATGGAAGAAAGGACTGAACAAGCTATGGACAAAATTAGTTCTCCTGCTGAATTTCAGGTAGCCATTCAATCTCCTCGATTAACTGTAACCATCTTCAAGGCGGACTGGTGCTCGGATTGTAAATTTATCGATCCTTTTATTCCTGAGGTAGAGCAAGCCTATGCAGATCGTCTAACGCTGGTCGAGGTTGACGTTGATGCTGTGGGTGACGTTAGTCAGGAACAAAATATTATGGGGATTCCAAGCTTTGTCGCGTATTCCGATGGACGTGAATTGGTTAGATTCGTTAATAAATTACGTAAATCCCGCGAGGAAATTGAGAATTTCCTGGATAAAGCGGTTCAAGTGCATCAAAGCCTTCAACAGTAATTCCGGAAAACCACCGCTTTCGCCTGTTTGAGCAAAAGCGGTGGTTTTTTTAAAATGCTTCTTCATTACTAAAAACTGCGGGTGATATTTTTGACGACAAATCAGTTGAAATGGCTTAGTTATCTTACTTGCCTTATCATGTTCCTCGCGGTATTAGGAGGAGCGGTTGTAACGAAGACTGGATCGGGATTGGAATGTGGAAATGAATGGCCGCTCTGTCATGGGAAATTGATTCCGGCCTATACTGTAGGTTCGATGATTGAATACACCCATCGCTTGTTTAGTGGATTGGCGGGGTTATTGTCACTTGCCTCGATGATTGCTTTTTGGCGATATGCTCGAAATCGGCGGGATTTGTTAGTATATGCATTTATGACGTTGCTGTTTGTAATTGTACAAGGTGGTATGGGAGCGCTTGCAGTAATTAAATCCCAGTCTGCTGCTGTAATGGCATTACATATGGGCTTTTCCTTGATCGCTTTTTCAAGCTCTCTGATGTTGGCTCTCGGAACCAAAAGGCGACATGAGGCAGGCGAATACGAACATAAGATGGAGATTCAGAAGAAGCCCGTCAGCAAGGCTTTCCGCAATTTAACCTGTTTTACGGCCTTATATTCCTATATTGTCGTTTATATTGGAGCCTTTGTTAGTCATACGGATTCACGCGGGGGATGCTCTGGCTGGCCGCTTTGTAACGGTGAATGGGTTCCGGAGCTTTCCGGGGGAGTAGGAATTGTTTTTACACATCGGATTGCGGCTTTGATCTTATTTATTCTTACTGCGGTGCTCGGACATCTAGCTTTTTGGAAACATAAGGATTATCCAGAGCTAAGAGCTCTTGGCGTTGCTGCTGTTCTGCTATGCTTAATGCAGGTGTTTAGTGGAGCTGCTGTTGTTTACACACTAGATAATGAAAGATTGTACATATTTGCTGCCTTGGCTCATATTTTGTTGATTGCTTGCTTGTTTGGCGTTCTATGCTATATGAGTGTAAGAGTTTGGCAGCTGAGTAGCGCGAGAAATGCCGAGTTTGAAAATAAAGCCAATAACTCAATGGTTCCACCCCCTTGGTAGAAAGTTCCCTCCGTGGATAGAGTCGCTTTACCTGCGGAATAATAAAATGGAAATCGGTATATCGTGGTGCTGGACAAAACTTTAGGAGGGCTGGGATATGCTGCGGGTTATACTTGGAGAGCCGCCTCGAAAGAACAGCGGTGTATTGGCTGATGCGATGGAGAACATGGCCACTTTTGCAGCCTTACTGCGCAAGGAAATGAACGCCCATGAGGATAATGACCATGAATACCGCAAGCTGGAGATTTGGACACGTGGACTGATCTCCTCATTGGATGAATTGGAGCAAAGCTGGTTCGCAGCTGCTTTTTACCGGAAATCGGTAATCGCAGGGTTTATGGACGATATGTCACCAGTGGAACAAGGCGATTATGCGCGTTATGTTTATTTTTATAAAGATGGATTTATTCGTGTGTTCTCTCTTCTCGACAAGCTTGGAACGGTGCTGAATCATTTTTATGACCTCAAAACTTCCAAATTAAAAACGCACTTTTCTTATTTTACAGTGCTGCGTCAACTTCAGTTGTTGAATGTGCATCCTGCATTAGCGGATCAACTGGAACAGATCAAGAACTCTTATCGTGATCCACTGGAGAATCTACGCAAGCGCAGAAATGCTGAAATTCATTATATGAATTCCGAAATGCAGGATGATTTATGGCAGCGACATCAAGGTCTGCATGACAAAATTCAGCTTGAGGATTTAGATAGCCATCTTGAGGATTTGAAGCAGTCCCTTGAAATGAACTGTAAAACATTAATCGCGGCATTCAGCTATAGCAATGAACAGCTGCGTAAGGAAATTAGCAAGCCAAAGAGCGTACAATCCTAAGCGTTCAAGATATTTCCTTTTGACAAAAAACGAGAAACTAACTATACTTATGCTTGCATTAAAGTCTGTACGAATTCAAACATAAAATTTCATACTCTATATCTTATCGAGAGTGGCGGAGGGATAGGCCCGATGAAGCCCGGCAACCGATTTGTATACAGCGCGATTAGCGTTATGTACAAATGTCATGGTGCTAATTCCTACAATGACGCAAGGTTTGTGGTCGTTGGCAGATGAGAAGGCATTGTCTAAATAAACACACAGAGCCTCTTGCGATCTGCATCGATCGTCGGAGGTTTTTTTGTATGGAATAAGTGAAATATAAAGGGGGCGACGAGCGTTGATTAATTTAAAAGGAATAACAAAGGTATATGGAAAAGGCAACCATGCGGCTACAGCACTTTCCGGATTGAATTTATCTATCGAAAAAGGTGAAATATTCGGAGTCATTGGCCATTCTGGAGCGGGGAAAAGTACATTGATCCGTTGCATTAATCTGTTGGAGCGTCCGACAGAAGGGGAAGTTTGGGTAGATGGCATTGAACTAACCAAGCTTACTCAAGGCCAGCTGCAGGAACAGCGGCGCAAAATTGGGATGATTTTTCAACATTTCAATCTGCTATCTTCTGCGACGGTGTACGATAACATTGCTTTTCCTCTGCGACTCATAGGTACCTCGAGAGCAGATATTGATACTAAAGTGAAAGATTTGCTTGCCTTAGTGGGGCTTGAAGAACACCGGGATAAATATCCCTCCCAATTATCAGGAGGACAAAAGCAACGGGTTGGCATCGCACGGGCACTTGCCAGCGACCCTGATGTGCTGTTGTGTGACGAAGCAACCTCTGCGCTTGACCCACAAACGACAGACTCTATTCTTAAGCTATTGCTCGATATTAATAAACGATTCCATCTGACCATTGTGCTGATCACACACGAAATGCATGTGATTCAGAGCATCTGTGACCGTGTTGCGGTCATTCATGGTGGTGGTATCGTTGAGCAAGGTAAAGTTACGGAGGTATTCCTGAAGCCGCAGCATGAGGTCACTCGCGATTTCATTCGCAGTGAATCACAGAATGAGGGCCCCCTTCGTATGGCGCTTGACGCTGCTGCTGGGGACAACTCTCAGGCCGTCAAAATTACTTTTTTCGGAGAGAAGACCTACGGTTCTGCACTTTCCAATGTAGTACGTGAGACGGGTGTAAGCTTTGCCATTCTGCATGGTACCATCTCAACGATTAAAGATGTACCTTATGGACAAATGATCGTTCGATTCGAAGGGCCGGCTGAAGCGATCGCTGTGACGATATCCGAACTAACCGCTCAAGGCCTTGAAGTGGAGGTGATTTCGTAATGAATTTCGCAGATTTAAACTGGCAAGAAATGATGGATGCTACAGTTGCAACTCTGAAAATGATAGTATTTTCCGGATTGTTCACAATTATTCTCGGTTTACCACTCGGAATTCTATTGTATTTATGCGAAAGATCGAATAGTATTGTAATCAGAGTAATTTACTCGGTCTTATCATTACTTGTAAATATCCTACGTTCCGTACCGTTTATTATTTTGATGGTGGCTTTAATTCCTATTACCAAAGAAATTGTCGGAACTTCTATCGGTGTCCTTGGAACGATACCGCCACTTGTAATTGGAGCAGCTCCATTCTTTGCTCGATTGGTGGAGACGGCGCTAAGGGAAGTGGATCGCGGAGTAATCGAAGCGGCGCAAGGAATGGGAGCATCAACGAATCAGATCGTTATGCGCGTTCTTTTGCCAGAGGCTCGTCCAGGTCTGCTCGCTGGAGTTACGATCACACTTGTCACACTGGTCTCCTATACTGCAATGGCTGGCCAAGTTGGGGGCGGCGGACTTGGTGATCTAGCGATTCGTTACGGTTATCTCCGCTATGAGACGGAAATTATGATTATTTCCATAACGTTTATTGTAATACTGGTGCAATTGCTGCAAATGGTCGGTGATCGACTCGTAAAATATTACACACGGAAATAAGGTACATCCACATATAGTCTTATTCATACAAATACCAAAGAAAAGAAGGGGATTTAAAATGAAAAAATTGCTACTTACTTTTTTTAGTCTGACACTGGTTGTGGTGCTAGCTGCTTGCGGCAATAACAATAATGCTTCTAACTCAGCTGCCACTAATGCACCAGTTAAAGGTACTGCAACTGAGACAACTACAGAACCAGTGAAATTGGTAGTCGGTGCTTCACCTGTTCCACACGCTGAGATTCTAAAAGCTATTGCTCCATTGCTTGAAGCGCAAGGAATTACTCTTGAAATTAAAGAATTCACTGACTATATTCAACCGAACGTACAGCTTGATGAGAAGCAGCTAGATGCTAACTTCTTCCAACACCAACCTTATCTTGATGACCAAAATAAAAATAATAAAACAGACCTGATCTCCGTTGCATCTGTTCACGTTGAGCCTTTTGGAGCTTATTCCAAAAAAATAAAATCGATCGATGAGTTGGCTGACGGTGCGAAAGTTGCCATTCCGAACGATGCTACTAACGGTGGTCGTGCGCTAATCCTACTAGCGAAAAATGGTCTGATTACATTGAAAGATGATACAAACATTGCTTCAACGAAAGCAGATATCATTGAAAACAAGAAAAATATTAAAATCATTGAGTTGGAAGCGGCTATGCTCCCACGTCAACTAGATGAGGTAGACCTTGCTTTGATCAACACCAACTTTGCACTAGACGCTGGTCTTGTGCCAACCAAAGATGCTTTGTTCATCGAGGGTACAGATTCCCCTTATGCTAACATCCTGGTAGCTCGCCCTGACAATAAAGATTCCGATGCAATCAAAAAGCTGGTAGCTGCTCTGAATTCTCCAGAAGCTAAAGCTTTTATTGAAGAGAAGTACGAAGGTGCGATCATTCCAGCATTTTAAGTAGTGAAGCTTATCTAATCGCTAATTACAGCATAGAACCCGCATGCCATTAGGCTGCGGGTTCTATGCTGTATGTTGTGGGAAGAGGTTAAATCCTCTATAATAAGAAAATCCCGATCTCCTGAAGAGGGGATCGGGAATGATATTGAATGGGATTAGAATACTTGCATAACTTCTTGCACGCCTTCTACTTCTTCAAGAAGGGCGCGTTCAATCCCGGCTTTCAAGGTGATCGTGGAGCTTGGGCAGCTGCCGCAGGCACCCATAAGTTTCAACTTAACGATGCCGTCTTCTACATCGACCAGTTCAACGTCGCCGCCATCGCGCTGCAGGAACGGACGAAGTTTATCCAGCACTTCTAATACTTCATCATACATTTCGGTGCTTTGTGCATTCTCACTCATTTCTCAATCACTCCTTTCGTAAGTTCATTATAGTACAAAAAGTTAAAAAATAAAATGGTTAGGCGGAATAGGGAGATCATCATGAGACCAATTATTGAATTTTGTGCCAGTAACATGGGACACGGAACAGATAAGCTAATGCATAAGCTGGAAGAAAATCCAGATTACGATGTGATCGAATACGGATGCCTGAACAATTGTGGGGAATGTTATTTAACTCCGTTTGCCATGGTTGAAGGGGACATCGTTGCGGCAGATACTGTTGACGAGCTAGAAGAGAAAATTAATGCTAAAATCAAAGAGCTAGAGGCTTGGTTCAATATAGACCTTGACTAAATGCTTTTTGTGGAAAATAAAGGGCTGCTCTTTTCCATTATTAATACGGAAAAGAGCAGCCCTTAGGTTTATCCTAAAGTGCGTTTTGACATCCAGAGCACCCCGCTCTTAAGGATACGGGGAACCCGTCCTTTGACGGAGCGTTGGCCCATCAGACCAAATCCAGCTTTCTTGCCTAGTGAGCCTAAGGTACCCTTCAGACGAATAGAATGAAGCTTAGGAGTCTCACCGCGCCACATGGCTTGTATTACCTGAGCAACCTGCTCACCTTGCGCTCCTGCTGCTTGTGCGCTTGGAGCGAATGGCAGGCTGGCGCAGTCGCCAATTACATACACTTCTGGATAATCAGGTATACGATAATACTCATCCAGTATGATCCGTCCTCCGCGATCCTTCGGGACTGTTAATTCCTGAACAACCTTTACGGGTTGAATCCCTGCGGTCCATACCGTAACATCTGAAAGAATTTCCTCTGCACCGTTAAAAAGCGCATCTTTCTCTACATGGGATACAGAGACACGTCCAAGTGTCTGTACTTGATGGTGGTGAAACCATTCCTCCACATACTGTGACAGCTTCGCAGGAAAGGCAGACAAGACACGTTCACCACGATCCAGAATAGAAATATTAAGATCTGGTCGGCTCTCCCGAAGCTCTGCCGCCAATTCCACTCCACTTAGTCCACCGCCAACAATGTTTATTGTTCCATAGGGCTTCACATCGTTTAAGCGTTGATAAGTTTCGCGTGTTCCTGCAAAGGTCTGGATACTGCAAGTATATTGATCAGCTCCAGGGATGTTATGGTAATTGTCGGTACAGCCTAACGCAATGGCTAGTATGTCGTAAGACACAGTCTCGTCAGGCTCCATTGTAACGATTCTACTCTCCAAATCAATGAAACTCACCTCACCGTAACGGATAGTGAGACGGGGATGAACCGGAAACTGGATCCGCAAGTGATAGTCAGTTACTGTACCTGCGGCAAGCGCATAATATTCCGTTTTGATTCCTTGATAAGGCATTCGGTCAATTAAGATAATTTCAATATCCTGAGGAAGGTGATTATTGAGCAATTCTTGAATTAGGGCCAAGCCGCCATAGCCGCCGCCCAGAACGAGTAGTGTTCTCATGCTGACCGAACTTCCTTTCCAATATAGGATAACGGATCTAGGTAGTCTTTTATTCGTATACCTTTATCGCATTGTAGAACGTGTCGCGTTCTACTGGAATTCGTCCAGCACCTTTCACTAACCAGATCAATTCATCGCGAGTGAGGCCTTCAGGTGTTAAGGCACCAGCCGCATGGCTAATGCGTTCTTTAAGAATAGTACCATGTACGTCAGAAGCACCGAAGTTCAGTGCAACTTGAGTAAGCTGAGGACCGATATTAATAAAGTAGGCTTTGATGTGATCGAAATTATCCAGCATCAATCTGCTGATCGCAATCGTCTTCAGATCCTCATAAGCGGAGTTGCGGCGCATAATCCCTGCATTCTTGTTCTTAGGCTGCATAGATAATGGAATGAATACCATAAAGCCATTGGTTTCATCCTGTAGATCGCGGATCTGCATCATGTGCCGGATACGATCTTCATGAGATTCAATCGAGCCGTAGAGCATAGTTGTATGTGTCTTCATGCCAAGCTGATGTGCTGTTCGGTGAACTTCCAGATATTCTTCCACATTAGCCTTATCTACACGCATTTTTTTACGGTATTGATCGGATAATATTTCTGCGCCACCACCAGTAAGCGTCTTAAGTCCTGCAGCACGCAGCTGCTCCAGTACCTCACGAATACTCAATCCGCTAATTCGGGTGAAAAAATCGATTTCGGCTGCAGTGTATGCTTTTAAGGTTACCTCAGGGAAACGTTCATTCAAGGCTTTTAAAGAATCCACATAATACTGGAAAGGAACCTTGTCATTATGACCGCCGACGATATGGAATTCGCGCACACCTGGATGAATATGCTGTTCGACATATTGCACCATTTCCTGACCGGAAAGGGTATAAGCACCCTCTTCTCCATCATCTTTGCGGAAATTGCAGAATGCGCAGTGAGATTCGCAAACATTGGTGAAATATAAACTCATGTTTTCGATAAAATATACCCTGTTGTTGTTCTTTGCGAGATTGACTTCATTTGCTAGCTGGCCAATCGTAAGTAGGTCGTTACTTTGATATAAATAAACGCCATCTTCTAAATTCAATCTTTCGCCGCCGCGAACTTTTTCAATAATGTTCATCATTCGGGCGTCTGTTTGGGGGGTGAAAAGAGTAGACATATAATAAATTCCTCCTGAAAGTTTTACGGGGTCCATTGCCCGCAGATAATTCCCAGACTTACCCAGACGGTAGCTGTTCATTCATGATCATAAAGCGGAGGTTTAGCCTCCGTGACAAATTTCCGAATTTTTACTTATGTTTGCCTTCCTTATTATAAACCTCTCTTATAAGGGGATCAACAGCTGGATATGGATGGTTTATTTTGGTGGGGCAGGTTAAGCATAAGGCAGTTGTGACTTGAGGGTAATGGAATAGTCGGTTATACTAAGTTTATTAAGTATATATTTTTAAGAAAGTAACTTTTGACCGTAAGGTCTCTTAAACATAAGTTTTTCTTTAGAAGGAAGTCTAATTTATAGGAGGATATGATCATGATTAATATTAGCGAAAAGGCAGCAGAACAATTAAAGGCGATGCTTGCTGAACAAGAAGTGCCGAACATGTTCCTCCGTATTGGAGTAACGCCTGGCGGTTGCAGCGGATTCTCATATGCTATGGGCTTTGATGATAATGAAAGCGATCAGGACGTATATATGGACATCCAAGGAATGAAGGTTGTCGTGGAGAAAGAGAATCTTCGTTACCTGGATGGTCTCGAAATTGATTTTGAAGAATCCGGCATGACGGGCGGCTTCACCATTAATAACCCGAACGCTACTGCAACATGCGGCTGTGGCTCAAGCTTCCGTACAGCTACGGATGCAGGGAAACCGAACGAAGAGCCTTGCTAATCGCGATGTTACGCCTCCAAGCCCCATGTTGAGTTCTACAACACGGGCTTGGAGGCTTTTTTTATTCTCAATGACAAAAGTCATCACAAGGAGCTATGAGCATGCTAATTAGGAAATTAAACGCAGAAGAACAACCTCCCTTGCATTTGTTGTTATTAGCAGATCCTTCCCTAAGTCTTGTTGAAGCGTATTTAAAAAGAGGGCAATGTTTTGTAGCTGAAGTGGAGAATTGCATTATAGGTGTCTATGTTTTGCTACAAACGAGGCCTGAGACAGTGGAGCTAGTGAATATAGCCGTTGATGAGAATCAGCAAAGTAAAGGGATAGGAAAGCAGTTGGTCTATCATGCGATTCAGAATGCGAGATTACTTGGTGCGAAGACGATTGAAGTGGGTACGGGAAATTCTAGTGTAGGACAACTGGCTCTTTATCAGAAATGTGGATTTAGAATTACCGGAATCGATAGAGACTTTTTTATCAGACATTATAGTGAAGAGATTGTTGAAAATGGGATCAAAGTAGTGGATATGATCCGTCTTTCGCTAGATATATAGATATATGAGTGATATACAAACAGAAGCCCTCTGATGGAATTCCTCGAGAGGGCTTTTGTTTGTTCAAATATAAGAAAGTATAGGTTTCACGTTATACATTATCCTTATATTTCTCGCAAAACGCATACCGTCCTTAAGGGACGTTGAAGGCGTTTTTGCTTCCTGCGTACAATTAGGCTGGAATAATAAACTTGTAATTAATCATAAACACGATGAGCGCCGCGGCTCCAAGAGAAAAGGCAATACAGCCAGCACCCAGTGCTCTGCGTCTGTCTTTAATGAATTTAAAGCCAATAGCGCAGATCAGTATAGTTGTTCCAGCCAATACGATGGACATCCCAAGCATGGCCACCCAATATAAAACCTCGAAAAACTGTGCCATTCCGAGCCCTCCCCTCGCTTTTTTTAACGAGCCTCTAATTCATTATTATATAGTAGGAATTGAAAATGTAACCGCTATTAATAATACAATGATTTTGAAGATTATTCTAGTTATAGTGAACTCATCCATTGCGATTTAGATGTCGAATGTTCAGGGATGAGGTTCTACAAAATCTGCAATCTAACCCAGCGATGTTGATAATGTTGTCGATACAAGCTCTAAGCCCTTTTTGCTAAGAGCTTCTTCCTACACGGACAATCATACAAGAGGGCGGGACCTTTTCTGAGTAATGTATAGGGTAGGCTGGAATGTGAAAGGAGGGAAAGGACAATGTCAGGAAGACAATTGGCTAGCAAATGGTTGAAGACAGAAGCATTGCTCAGTGACGCGAGGGTTTCCCATTATATACCAATGACGAGGGTGTATTCGGCTGACTCACTGTTAGCCATGCTCCGGAGATATGGAAATGTTGTTATTAAACCAATAGTTGGCGGTGGAGGCTACGGTGTAATTAAAGTGTTTCGGGATAATCGGGGTTATGGATTTACTTATATGGACAGAACTCGAATTTACAAGGACTTCAGATCTATGAGACGAGCGCTTCATTTCGTCAAGGTTAGACGTAAATATTTGATCCAACAGGGAATTTCTCTCGCCCGAATTGGTGGGCGTCCTATTGATTATCGGGTTAAAGTAGTGAGAAATGGTGGAGTTTGGGAGTTTCGCTCTATGGTGGGAAGATTGGCTCGGCCCGGCCTGTTCGTAACTAATTTATGCAAAGGAGGCACGATGCTTTCTTGTCGAGAAGGGCTTCGCAGATCGTTGCCCCGAATTAAAGCTTCAGCGAAGAAAGCAGAAATGCGCAGGCTAACGCTCGTATGTATCGAACTGATGGAGCGGCATTTCCCGGGAATAGGCGAACTGGGTTTTGATTACGCTGTGGATTATTCAGGTAAAATATGGATTCTGGAGGTTAATACAAGGCCTCAGTAAATTAACAAAAATTTTAGAATTGACGATAATAGAGTAGTAAGATAAAATTGCGTTTAGTTGCGTTCTTTTGGGGTGAATTATATTGTGATTTATTTACAATAAAAATATATTTTTAGCTGTATACAAGTGGTTCAATCCTGTGTATAACTATTATCCCCATATTCCACTGTGCAGTTATCACCTTTGTAACGCTTACGCACATATTATACACAGGATTTCCACATGTACTTGTGGATAACGCGAACGCTTGTTCGAAAAATGATAGTTTGATATGATAGATTCAGATCCAAATACAGGAAAGGTAGATGAACGTTATGGTTGAATTGTCCGATGAGATGCTTCTAGACTCTTACCATAGAGCGATAGAACTGCAACTAGAGCATGATTTCATCGCTCTTCTACTCGTTGAGATTCGCAAACGAAACTTACACTCTCCAGTTCATGCGGTTCTTCATTAAAAGAGCGCAAAGTATCCCTTTGTAGCAGGCTACATATAAATAAACCGCGAGTCACAAACATAAAAGGGTATCCTGATAGGCTGGTATTGATAGGCCTGTCAGAATACCCTTTTTTATTGTGGTAGATAGAATTAGAGTTTCATATTACTACTGTGTCCTGGTGAAAGCTTGGCTTCCGGATCGATGTAGACTTTTGCGTTATTCACAGCCGTTGGGGCTTCGCCGAATCCTACAGCAATTAGCTTCAGCTTACCTGGATATGTGGTGATATCACCGGCTGCAAAGATTCCCGGAATACTCGTTTCCATACGTGAGTCAACGACAATGGAGTTTCCTTCAATATCGATACCCCACTCTGCAATGGGTCCCAGAGAGGAAATAAATCCGAAATTGACGATTACACTGTCGACTTCGATTTCTTGTGTTTCCTTGGTCTTTATATGGGATAAAGTAACCTTAGTAATAAACTCGTCACCATGCAGTTCTGTAATTTCAGTAGGTGTAATTACGTTAACTTTGGAAGCCATCAGATTCTCTACGCTGTGCTCATGCGCACGGAATTTATCCCGGCGGTGAATCAGGGTTACTTGCTCCGCGATCGGTTCCAGCATTAGTGCCCAGTCTACTGCGGAATCTCCACCACCGCTAATCAGAACTTTTTTATCTTTAAAGGCATTTAAATCATTTACAAAATAATGAAGGTTAGCTTTTTCAAACCGTCCTGCGTCTGGCAGTTCTAAACGGCGAGGTTCAAAAGCGCCTACGCCAGCTGTAATGATAATAGCTTTACTGTGATATTCTGCTACATCGGTTGTAACTACAAAATGGCGTTCGTCCCGTTTCTGAACAGAAATTACTTTCTCCTCCAGCCGGATATTCGATTGGAACATATCCATTTGCCGTGTCAGGTTGTCAACCAATTCTTGTGCAGTTACTTTTGGAAAACCTGCTACATCATAAATGTATTTTTCAGGATAAAGTGCAGCAAGTTGTCCTCCCAATTGGGGCATACTTTCAATAAGTGTTACTGATGCCTGACGCATCCCACCGTAAAATGCGGCAAACATGCCAGCTGGACCGCCACCTATGATTAAAAGGTCGCTCATAGGAACGCCGGATTGCTCTTGTGTCACGGGATATTACACCTCCGAGTTGATATATTCATTTTGCCATACTTGTATTCTTTCTTATTATAAACACTGTGACACATACCTGCAAAGAAAGACTTTAGAACACGATAAGAATGTGACGTTTTTTAGTATTTTAATGTTTGATTAATAGTACACTAAGGTTTACAATGGATATGGTCAATTTAGAAATCCTTTAAGTTTGATTGGAATTTCTTCTAATTATAAGTGTATAAATTCACAAAAAGGACCGTACATTGTTTCAATAAAAAATACAAAGACAGATTTACCTCTTGGAAGGAGCCGGAACATGAGTAGTATTCCCAAAATCGTAATCTTAGGCGCGGGCTATGGGGGTATTTTGACCGCACAGCGCTTACAGAAGGCTTTGAATTATAATGAAGCGGATGTCACGCTTGTAAACCGTCACGAGTACCACTATTTTACTACCCATCTACATATGCCTGCTGCGGGTACAGATAGTATTGAACACACTCGGGTGTCTATTTCTAAACTAATCGATGAATTCAAGATCGATCTCGTTAAGTCATCTGTTCAGGAAATTCGTACCCAGCAGAAAAAGATTATTTTGGAGGATGGTACTCTTTCGTATGACTATCTTGTCATTGCTTTGGGCGGAGAGCCTGAAACATTCGGTATTCCAGGACTTGATAAATACGCACTGACGATCCGGAGCATCAACTCCGTTCGTTTGATTCGTGAACATATTGAGTATCAATTTGCCAAATATAAGAACGAGAACAATGCTCAGGAGCATATCAATTTCGTAGTCGGTGGTGCCGGCTTTAGCGGAATTGAGTTTGTGGCCGAATTAGCTGACCGCATCCCTGGTTTGTGCAAAGAGTTTGACGTTGATCCAAGCATGGTAAACATATATAACATAGAAGCTGCTCCAACAGCTCTGCCAGGATTTGCTCCTGAACTTGTTGAGTATGCGATGAACCTGCTCACTAAGAAGGGTGTTACATTCAAGATGGGCGTTGCGATCAAGGAATGTCTTCCAAACGGTGTAATTCTGGCATCAGGCGAAGAGATTAAGGCTTCTACAATTGTCTGGACAGGCGGAATTCGGGGAAATCGTCTGATTGAAGCTGCAGGATTTGAAGCTATGCGTGGACGTGTAAAAGTAGATGAATACTTACGTGCACCAGGCCAAGACAATATCTTCATTATTGGAGACGGCTCCTTGATGATTAACCCGGAAGGGCGTCCTTACCCGCCAACGGCACAAATTGCTATGCAACAGGGAGAGTGCTGTGCTCATAATTTGGTGGCTGCAATCCGTAATCAACAACCAAAGAAATTCGCATTCAGCAATAAAGGAACAGTAGCTTCTCTAGGTAAAGGTCAAGGGATTGCTGTAGTTGGCAGCAAAACTTACAAGGGCTGGACTGCAGCTCAATTGAAAAAAGTTGTGGATATGCGCTATTTGTTCATTATCGGTGGGATTCCGCTGGTTCTGAAAAAAGGAAGATTCTTATAAGATGCGTCACTGCAGCGTGCAGGTGCGTGGATTGCTGACCCGAGAAGAATTGGACCGGTATAACGGACTGATTGAGGTTGGATCTTATCTGGAGGATCAGAATCAGTACGATCTAGCGTATGTTGTTCAAAAAGAAATTGATCTGCTAATTCTCCCTGGCATTGAACGCTTAAAGGAAAAAGGGCGAGCGCGTGACCGGGCTACAGCTGAATATTTAGAAAGTCTGCGTGATGATGAAGATGACAGCGAAGAGGATGAGGAAGCAGGGTTATAGCATTTTAAAAGGGTGATTCTCCATAAAGATCTGGAGAATCACCCTTTTTGTTATTACTATTACAATTTAAGCATTTCCTCGAAAGAATCCTCAGTCAGCAGGTTGCCGACATAGAAAGGTCCGAATTCGCCGTAGCGAGCACTGACTTCGTCAAAGCGCATTTCGTAGACCAACTTCTTGAATTGCAGCGGATCTTCAGCGAACAGAGTTACGCCCCATTCCCAATCATCAAAACCTACGGAGCCGGTGATAATCTGCTTCACCTTACCAGCATAACCACGCCCGATTAATCCGTGAGAAGCCATCAGCTCCCGACGTTTATCCATATCAAGCATATACCAGTTATCGGCGAGCTCGCGTTTCTTGTTCATTGGATAGAAGCAAATATGCTTCGCTTGCGGCAAAACAGGTTTTAGACGTGCGATAACATGTGGATTCTGCATAGGATCACTGCCGTCGCTGCCCCCCGCAAGGTAATTGCTTAATTCAACAATACTTACGTAGGAATAGGCTTTAGTTGTATATTGAGCAAAAGCGATTTTGTTAAAGGCCGTCTCAAGCTGGTTAAGATCTTCCAAGCTTTCGCGCAAGAACATCATTACGAAATCGGCCTTCTGGCCAATGATGGAATATACCGCGGAGCTGCCTTGTTTGGCTTCTTCGACAGGACTCCATTCTTGCATAAAAGCGTGTAATTCTTCCAGAGCAACGGCACGTTCTTCATCATCTGCTGCCGTCCATGCGGTCCAGTTCAGTGAGCGGAAGTCATGCAATGCATACCAGCCTTCCAGTGTCATAGCTGCTTCGTTCATGATCTCACTCCTTAAAAGTTTTACGAAGCATAGGCTCCGCTTGAAACAACTTCGCGTAAAACTTGCATCGGAAGCATACGCTTTGTTTTACGAAGCATAGGCTCCGCTTGAAATAACATCGCGTAAAACTTGCATCGGAAGCATACGCTTTGTTTTACGAAGCATAGGCTCCGCTTGAAATAACGTCGCGTAAAACTAGCTACGAAGCTCCTGCATCATAGACTATGTATGATTTATTAATCTATATGCATTGTATCGCAATCAAGTTGCTTAGAGCAAATGATGACATTCCGTTGTAAGAGTATTAGACCTAATTTTGAATAAAGTTCATTGCTTCGTGACATTTTTTCTAGTAAACTTACTACTAGTTCGTATAAGATGTGCGCTTCTTTATAGAAAGGGGTAGTGACGGTAAGATGGGGTTTATTCCAGTGTTTATCCTAACCGTTTTATTCTTTGTGATGATGTTTGGTATTGGATTTATTCTTAACATGTTAATGAAGACAACCTGGTTTCCCGCTTATCTATTCGTACTTATTATTCTGCCCGTCGTAGTCTATTCTATTTGGGATAGAAGCGCGATGTCGCTCTGGGAGCATCTTTCCAGTTTCCACTTTGTTGATTACTTAACTGGTGTCGCTGGTCTTGCAGGTGCTATATTGAGTGGATGGACCATTCAAAAACTGCGCTTTGGCGGTTACAAGATGTTTTAAAGATTTAATTGGAAGACCTGCGGCTCTGATGTGAGAGTCGTTTTTTTTGAACATATAAACTTACTACGCTAAGAATCAATTTTGAAATTCAGCGAGAAACGGAACCTTCCTCTCTCAGAGGACAGCGAAGCCGTTTCTTCTTGTTTAATAGAGGTAGATATTCGTAAGAAAAAGCTGATTATATGCGAAAAGAGTCGGAATTGGTAGTTTATTTACATTTCCGGCGACGTTTTTTATGATAGAATAGAATCCTGTATGAATTCGTGAAAACAAGGGGGTATCCGTAGATGCGCATGAGTAACTTACATCATTTCACCGAACATCATCGGTACTGCGTTTCCCGCGAATTTGGTCTTAGTGTTATAGATGGACGTATGCTTAGCTCTGTGTATCAGCCTATGGTAGGAGCTTTTGCAATCAGTTTCTATCGCTTGCTGGTTGAACATGTGCCAGCAGATAGCATTGGCTATTCTGGAGTGGAGCAACAGCGCAGGTTATTTATGACGCTAGGCGTTGAACCGAATGAGAAAGGCCGCAAATATTTAATAGATCAGGCTTCCCGGTTAGAAGCGGTAGGTCTGCTACAGACCTGTCGAATCTATGTACCGGAAACTGACGATTACTTATATGAATATGAGCTTATGCCGCCGCTATCGCCAGCTGACTTTTTTGCAACTCAGCATTTGACGTTGCTGTTACGCGATAAAATCGGCAAATTTGCTGTGCTGTCCTTACGGGAACAATTCTGGAATCGAGAGCCAGAAGAGTGGAGTCGCAGATCCATTGGCAAAGAGAATATCTCCGTGCCTTTTTATGATATTTTTCAACTTAATACACATGTCATTGATTATGAACTGGAGCAGGCACTTGCAGAAGTAGCCACTGTACGTCAGCCTGGCATGCGTGAATCTGGAGAACAAGCGATTGGATATAGTGATATTATTTTGCGTTTTCCAAGGGAGTCCGTGAACCGGGCTCATGTAGAAAAACTGCGTTTTGACCATACTCAAATGGGCGTTATTAACTATGTAGCTCATAAGTATGAACTCAGTCCACAGGATTTATGTCGTCTGCTGGATGAGGATGGCGTGTTCTCACCGGAAGGCGAAGTAATACTGGATGCACTGCAATATAAAGCGAGCCAGCATTTCAGGCAGGATATGAAACGACAAGAAAAGCGTGAAATTGCTGCTGCTAAGGTTGTTTCCATTCGTTCCAGTGCCTCTGAAGAGAATGATGATTCTATAGCACCACCGGAGCAATCTGTAGAGATGGAGTATTATGTAGAAGTACCACCACAATTTTTGTCCAAATGTGACATTCACCAATATAATATGATGCTGCGGAACGAACCTTATACGCGGCTGCTTCAAACCTTTTTCCCAGGTGCAGTACCCAGTCATTTGATGGATATGTTCGAGAAAATAGATTTGAACTATAAGCTAAGCGGTGAAGTAATCAATGTACTTATTCATTATTTAATGACTATGGTAGCCTCAGGTGGAGAACAGCGAATGAACCGCAATTTTGTGGAGGCTATCGCTTCCAATATGCTGGTTAAACAGGTGAACACCTACGAAAAGGCTGTGAAATATATCAGGGATCAGTCCAAAGTGAAAGGCAAGGGAGCCACAACTAACACGGCGGCAGGATCTCGATCACGTTCATATGCCAAAAATACCGGCCGATCCGCTAAACCGGAAATCCCGATTGTGCTGGACGATGGAAGTGCCGGAACGGTATCGGAAGAAGAATTCGCGGCGATGATGAAGAAAGCGGCAGAAATTAAAGCCAACAAGAAAAAAGGCGTTTCCCAAGCGCCGTAATGAAAGAGAGGTGGAACTATGGAGTCTATGGGCGATGTGCTTCGTTCGATCAACAATCCAACTCTACGGCAGCGTCAACGCGATCTTGAACAGGAATTATTCAATCATCCACTTGTGAAGGCATTACAGTCTGAACATCCTGAGCTGGACGATTCGCGTCTGCGGCTTCATATGAGCCGCCTGTATCAATATGTAGAGGAAAGCCGTCACTGTGCGAACTGTCCGGGTCTAGAGAAATGTCCGAATGATTTCCCTGGTCACTTTAGCAAACTTACGGTCGAGAGCGTGAATGGTTCGGCGGACTTATATGAACGCAAGACGGCATGCCGACTTAAAGTGGCACAGGATAATCAGGATAGCATCCGCAAACGTATCCGTAGCTTTTATGTTGACGAGCGTGTGCTTAATGGCGGTTATGATGAAATAGATATTATGGGTAAGGATCCACGTCGGGTCTCAGCGGTTAATAAAATATTTGATTATATCACGAGCGTTAAAGAAGATGGTCTGAACTCGCGCGGGATTTATGTACATGGGACTTTCGGAACAGGCAAAACGTTTCTGATGTGTTACTTGCTTCATGAGCTTGCTGTTGCCGGCTATACTGGAGTTATCGTATATATGCCAGATTTTATCGAGGATTTGAAGTCAATCATGATGGATGGTCAGAAGATGAAGGAAACCGTGGATACGATGAAAAACTGTGATTTACTTATTTTTGATGATATTGGTGCGGAGAACTTGAATCCATGGGCTCGTGATCATGTGCTTGGTGCGATTCTGAATTATCGGATGAACCGTAAGCCAACCTTCTATACCTCGAATTATCCGCTTGATGGCTTGGAGAAACATCTTAGCTTTACAAGCAAGGATGGCGAGGAGATTTATAAAGGCCAACGTTTGATGGATCGTATTGCTCCTTTTGTGGATGTTATTCCACTGCATGGGGAGAATCAACGGGGGACGATTAGATGAACTTGAAATATTCATAACCGTAACATTCAAAAGAGCAGCGATTCTCCTTTTACTGGAGAATCGCTGCTCTCTGTTTTTTCTTATTTACTCTCAAAAAAAGAAGCCACCCCCTAAGTAGCATTCACTACTTTTGAGACGGCCTCTGTTTATATTGCGATGATTCCCTTACTCCGAAATGAACTTAATGATAACCATGCCGAAAAAGACAACGGTCATAAATGCAGTCATTCCGAAAAATCCATTCATTAAATCGCCTAGATCATTGCGGGGTTCTTCGTTGATATGTTCTCGTGGGTCCCGTACTTGCGCGTTGACATCCATAGCTTCTGCCTCCTTACAGGGACAATGCCTGTATTGTTAAGATGCAAATTGAGTTGACCATTATGAAATAAGTCATTGACATTTAATGCGCTTTCTTAGAGTATACCGAAAGGCTGGGGAGATTGTAAAGAAAAGAGTAACGTAAATAAAATTAGTTTGAGAGCAATATAATTGTATGTGATATATAACATATCCCTTAAAGATATGTTATACTGGAATTGTGTCGGTAATTGGTAATTTGGTTATCATATTACATGAAACAATTTATTAACTTATATTTTCGGAGCAGCTTCCATAAACTAAGCTTTGTTTTAGAATGGAGTAATGTTTCGTAAAACTTTAGAGGAGGAACAATATCATGGCTATCGTGAACGTGTCTGACCAAACCTTCAGTAACGAAGTGGAAGGTCAAGGTACTGTAGTAGTAGACTTCTGGGCTCCTTGGTGTGGTCCTTGTAAGATGATTGCTCCAATCTTGGACGAATTGTCCGCAGAGCTGGGAGACAGCGTGAAGATTGCAAAATTGAATGTGGATGAGAATCCGGAAACGGCTTCCCGTTTTGGCGTTATGAGTATCCCAACTCTGATCTTCTTCAAAGACGGTCAACCGGTAGATAAAGTTGTGGGATTGAACTCCAAAGAATCCCTGAAAAATATCGTAGCTAAACATCAATAATTGTTAAATGCTACTGTTCGGGCCTCGGCCCTGCCGCTCAGCGCCTTCGGTTCATTCCGGAGGCGTTTTGTGTGCTGAATACCAATTAATTATGGGTCCAATTTAGCTGGAGGGGATCATTTTGGACAACATCCGCAACAAACTGGCTCTATTACCCGACCTGCCCGGGTGCTATCTGATGAAGAATGAAGAAGGCACCATTATTTATGTGGGTAAAGCCAAGGTACTTAAGAACCGGGTTCGCTCTTATTTTACAGGCAGTCATAATGGTAAAACCCAGCGACTTGTCGCTAATATTGCTGATTTCGAATATATTGTTACGTCCAGTAACATGGAAGCGCTCATTCTTGAGTGCAATCTGATTAAGAAGCATATGCCGCGTTATAACGTACTTCTGAAGGACGATAAGACATTTCCTTATATCAAAATAACGAATGAAACTCACCCTCGGCTTGAAGTCACACGCCGGGTGATTAAAGATAAAGCAAAATATTTCGGCCCTTATCCTAATGGTTATGCTGCACAGCAAACGAAAAAGCTCCTTGATCGTATGTATCCGCTCCGTAAATGTGGCGTAATGCCAAAGGAGGTCTGTCTTTACTATCACATGGGCCAATGCTTGGCGCCGTGTGAGAAGGAAGTGCAGAAATCCGAGTACGAGCAGATTACGCAAGATATCGCTGCTTTTCTGAGCGGAGGTCATGATGCGGTTAAGAAGGATCTACAGCAGAAGATGCAGGAAGCTGCTGAGGAATTATATTTTGAACGGGCGAAGGAACTGCGGGATCAGATTATCCATATTGATGCATTGATGGAGAAACAAAAGATTAACACCACAGATACTAAGGATCGAGACGTATTTGGTTATGCTGTAGACAAGGGGTGGATGTGTGTACAGATTCTGTACATGAGACAAGGGAAGATGATTCAGCGCCACTCTTCTGTCTTTCCGTTCTATGGGGAAGCCTACAGTGACTTTATGTCTTATGTGACGCAGTATTACAGTGATAATCCTGCCCTGCCGCAGGAGATTCTTCTGCCGGATGTGCTTGACGAGGAAGCAGTGGTTGATAAAGAAGCTAAACCGGCGATTGTCATTGCTGCTCCAGCCGAAGAAGATCTACAGAAGGGGGAAGATACCCCAGAATCGCCTGAAGAAGCTGAGGCACGTGAAATGGCCGCTGCGGAAGCATCGGCAGCAGGTGTCGTTGATGCTGCAGGTGGCGCTACTATTCTACAGGAGTGGCTCGGCACCAAAGTGCTAGTGCCACAGCGTGGCCTCAAGAAGCAGATGGTCGGTATGGCCTGCCAAAATGCCACAGTCGCAATCGACGAGAAGTTCCGGCTTATTGAACGGGATGAAGTACGTACCTCTGGTGCTGCAATGAGCTTAGGCGAGAGCTTAGGTCTTGAACGCTTAAGCCGGATCGAAGCGTTCGATAACTCGAATATTCAAGGGACTAATCCGGTCTCTGCGATGGTTGTCTTCATTGATGGCAAGCCCGCACGAAAAGAGTATCGTAAATATAAGGTTCGTACGGTAGTGGGTGCGGATGATTATGGAACGATGCGCGAGGTCATCAGGCGGCGGTATGAACGGGTGCTGAAAGAGAACCTGCCGATACCAGATCTTATCGTAGTCGATGGTGGTAAAGGACAGATATCCTCAGCTATTGATATTCTGGAGAACGAGCTGGGGCTATTCATCCCGGTTTGCGGTCTCGTTAAGGATGATAAGCATAAGACGGCTCAGCTTTTGGTTGGAGATCCGCCAGAGCCTGTCGCTCTGGCTCGGGATAGTCAGGAATTTTACTTGTTGCAGCGAATTCAGGATGAGGTGCATAGATTCGCTATCACCTTCCACCGTGAACAACGTGGAAAGTCTATGGTTACTTCTAAACTGGACGCCATACCAGGTATAGGCGAAAAGCGGCGCAAGGCACTGCTTAAGCATTTCGGATCGCTAAAGAAAATTAAAGAAGCCTCCATAGAGGATTTCAAATCACTTTCTATTGGCGAAAAGCTGGCTAGTCAAATTCTTGAGGCGCTCAAGGATGAAGAGCCGGCGACATAGGCATTCGAAATGCTGGAAAGATGCATACGCGTAAATATAAAAAAAGGTGTCATAGCAGTTTTGAACTGTGACCGTATTTGTGGAAAGTTTAAAAAAGAAGACCTTTAAGAAGCGGTTAATAGGTGACTCCTGAATTCATCGGGAGTCATCTTTTTTAATGCCCATTGATATCGCTCGGAGTT